>JAHBVI010000013.1 GCA_019637635.1 Anaerolineae bacterium | reverse complement strand
ACCCTTAAAGCCCTCTCTCCCCGCGAATATACGGCACACCCAACGCGGCCGGTGCCCCCAACCGGTTGCGGATGGCCGCCCGCGAGCCAATGACCAGCGCCAGAATCGTCAGGATGTACGGCGTCATTTGCAGGAAGAAGCCAAAATTGGAATTGATATACAGCGGGTTGGTAAAACCGAGCAAAATGGCCGGGCCTTGTAAATCCAGAATCGCCCGGCGCAAAGCCCCAAACAGATACGCCCCCAAAGCCGCCCGCAGCGGGTCCCACTGAGCAAAAATGACCAGGCCAATAGCAATCCACCCCTGCCCCGAAGTCGTCTGGGCGCTGTACCAGCCCGGCGAAACGGATAGGCTGATGGTCGCCCCGGCCAACCCCGCCAGGCAGCCGCCCACAAACACGTAAAAATAACGCAGCCGGTATACATTCACCCCCATCGTATCCGCCGCTTCCGGCTTTTCGCCGATGGCCCGCAGGTGCATCCCTGGCCGGGTGCGGTAAATGTAATACCAGGCCGCCGGGATGAACAGATAGCCCACATACACCAGCAGGCTGTGGTTGGTAAAAAAGATAGGGCCAATAAACGGAATTTGCGATAACAGCGGCAGGTCAAATGTGGGCACCAGAGGCGGCGTCTTGCCCGTTAACCCTTCGCCCAACACCAGCGCCAGCCCGGTGCCCAAAAAGGTCAGCGACAGGCCGCTGACCACCTGGTCGGCCTGCAAATGGATTGTCACCAGCCCATGCGCCATGCTCAAGATACCGCCGGCAATCATGGCCACCGCCAACCCCATCCAGACATTATTTGTGGCCAGCGAGGCGCTAAAACCGGCCATCGCCCCCATTAGCATCATGCCTTCCACCCCCAGGTTCAAAATACCGGAACGTTCGGCATAAATCTCCCCAATGGCGGCAAAGAGCAAAATGGTGCCCGTGGCCAGCCCGGCGCGCATGATGATGGTGAAATCCATAATAACCTCCAGGTTTGTTCGTAGTAGGCGATTTATCGCCCTCCATTGGCGACAAATCGCCTATTACGAACGATGTGTCACACGGATTTTGTAACGGAGCAGAAAATCACTGCTAATGACCATGAACAAGACAATGCCCTGTAATAAGCTGGACAGGCCGGCCGGTTGAATTTCCCGGCCGGCGACGATGAGCGCGCCAAACAGGATGGAAACGGGGATGACGGCGATAGGGTTCAACTTGGCCAGCCAGGCAATGATGATGCCGGTGAAACCGTAGCCGGGTGAAATGCGCTCTTGCAACCGGTGAACGACGCCGCTGATTTCCGACATGCCGGCCAGCCCGGCCAGCGCGCCGGAGAACATCATCACCAAAATGATGTTGCGGCTGATGTTAATGCCCGCATACCGGGCGGCCTCTTTATTGTCGCCGATGAGCTTGATCTCATACCCCCACCGGCTGCGTTCGAGTATCCACCAGACGATAACGGCCGTCAGGATGGCAAAGAGGATGCCCAGGTGTAGGGTCATGCCGGAAAGGGCCGGATATTGGCGGGCGTAGTCGGTGAGGCGGGGCAGCCAGGCGGCGCGCATGAATTGGGGCGTCATCTGGAAACCGGCGTCGCTCCAGGCATTAAATATCCAGAAGTTGTTCCACAAGATGGCGACGTAATTGAGCATGAGGGTGGTGATAATTTCGTTGACGGCAAAACGGGCTTTGAGGAAACCGGGGATAAAGCCCCACAGCGCGCCGCCGATCATGCCCATGACCATCATCAAGGGGATGACCGTCCAGCGCGAGGCGTCGGCGCTGACCATGGGCAGCAGCACCACCAGGCTGGCGAAAAAGGCGCCCATATAGAACTGCCCTTCCGCGCCGATATTCCACAACTTCATCTTGAAGGCGACGGTACAGCCCAACCCCACCAGGATGAGGGGGGTGGCTTTCACCAGGGTATCAGAGATGACGGCCCAACTGCCAAAGGTAGCCTGGAAGAAAAAGCGCATGACAACCAGGGGTTGCCCGCCAATTTGCTTCAGGATGATCCCGGCGATGAGAAAGGCAATAATCACAGAGCCGATGGAAGTGGCGGCGGGCAGCCAGCGAGGCGTGTCTTCAACCCGTTTTTCGACGGTCAGGGTGTAGGGGAACGAAAATTTGCGTTTGGGGGCGGGTGTGGTGGCCATAGTAGGTAATTGGGTAATTGGGTAATTACGTAATTACCCAATTACATCTCTTTTCCTCCGGTCATCATCATGCCAATCTGGTTTACGTCGGCGGTGTCGGCGTCCATAATGCCCATGATGCGCCCTTCAGAGATAACGGCGATGCGGTCGCTGAGGGCGAACAGTTCCTCCAGTTCTTCGGAGATGAGCAACACGGCCGTACCCGCCTTCCTCTGCTCTAACAACAACGTTTGAATCGCCTCAATCGCGCCCACATCCAGGCCGCGTGTGGGCTGAACAGCCACCATCAACTGCGGTTGGGCGGAAATTTCCCGCGCCAGGATCACCTTTTGCAGGTTGCCACCGGACAATTTGCGGGCTACGGTGTCTACGCTGGGAGCCAGAATGTCGTAGGCATCTTTCAGCTTTGCAGCCGTGTCATGGGCGACGGTGTAGTTGATGCGCCAGCCCTGGCTGATGGGCGTCTGGCGGTAGCTCTTCATAATGGTGTTATCGGTGATGGAGAGGTTGGGGGCGCTGCCCACGTGGGTGCGGTCTTCGGGAATGTGGGACACCCCCTGGCGAATGGCGGCGATGGGGGGGCGGTTGCCCAGTTCTTCGCCGTTGATGCTGATGTGGCCGGTACACGGCCGTAGCCCCGTAATCACCTCCGCCAGTTCACTTTGCCCATTCCCGGCTACCCCGGCAATACCCAAAATCTCGCCGCTGCGCACGGCCAGCGACACGCCGCGCAGGGCGGGCAATCCTTTGTCATTTTCGGCGTGGACGTCGCGCAGTTCCAGCACCACCGCGCCCGGTTCCTGGGCTTCTTTCTGCACGGAAAAGACGATGCCCCGCCCCACCATCAACTGCGCCAGCTTTTCGCGGGTCATACCTTCGATGCTCTGCCCTTCGGCCGTGACCTGCCCTTTGCGCAGGACGGTGATGCGGTCGGCTACGGCCGTGACCTCATGCAGCTTGTGGCTGATGAAAACGATGGATTTACCCTGGGCCACCATGGCGCGCATGGTGTGCATAAATTCTTCAATTTCGGCGGGGGCGAGTACGGCCGTTGGCTCATCCAAAATCAAAATACTGGCCCCCCGGTACAAGGTTTTCAAAATCTCTACCCGCTGCTGTTCCCCTACGGACAACTGCCAGATTTTGGCGCGGGGGTCCACCCGCAGCCCATACTGCTCTTGCAGCGCCAGGATTTCCTGGTCATATTGCTTCAAATTCAACCGGAACCGGGGCCGGTTCAGCCCTAGCAAAATATTTTCCGTTACCGTCAATGTGGGCGCCAACATAAAATGTTGGTGTACCATGCCAATGCCTCTGGCGATGGCATCTTTGGGCGAGTGAAAAGTGACCGGCTGCCCGTACACTTTCAATGTGCCTGATGTGGGCCGGTACAAACCGGCCAGCACGTTCATCAGCGTGCTTTTGCCCGCCCCATTTTCACCCAACAGGGCATGAATCTCCCCCTGCTTCAACTTCAGGTTGACCTGGTTGTTGGCTAATACGCCGGGAAAACGGACGACGATGTTTTCCATCTCCACGGCGTAGGGCGTTTCTGGCATGAGGTTTTTGATAGACCCTAAGGGTTTTTGAAACCCTTAGGGTCTTTTTGATTACTACTCCAGACTGGGTAGTTCGGCCGTTACATTTTCGTTCCACCAGTACATACACGTCGTACACGGGCTGCCAAACTGGGCAAAGCCGTCCAGATCAGCCTGTTCCAGCTTTTCACCGGCGGCCAGCACCACATTACCCTGATTGTCGGTAATCGGCCCGGCAAACACGTCAAAGCGGGTGAATTCCCCGGCCAACATCTTGGCCAGTGTATCCCGGATCAGTTGCAAATCGGCTTCGGGCAGTGCGGCCGTACCGGGCATCATCTCTTCGCCTTCCATGAACCCTAACAGGCCCATAGCCCCAGAGTCGGCGTCGAAGTATTCCCAACCACCTACCCAGGTACCGGCTTTTGACTCTTCCACGATGCGGGCATAAACCGGCCCCCAATTCCAGTACATGGAGGTGAGGCAGCGCGGGTTGGTGCAGTTTTCTTTGTAATCGTAGGTGATACCCCATTTGCCTTCGGGGGCGGCTTCGGCCGGGGCGGGGGTGTCCGCGCCCGTCATCACCACCTGCACGCCGCTGTCAAACAGCGAGGAGGCTGCTTCTTTTTCGATGATGGGGTCGTGCCAGGTGAAAATCCAGCGCACGTCCATGGTACATTCCGGGCAGGTTTTTTGCGCGCCCAGGGCAAAAGCATTACCCAGACGCAGTTCTTCGGGGATGGGGAAGGTGGCGATGTAACCCAGGCGCGGGTTGCCATCCATTTTGGCGCGGGAACCGGCCAGCATCCCGGCCAGATATTTCATGTCTTCCATGGCCCCAAACAGGTTGCCAAAATTGTCTTCGTTGGATTTGAAACCGCTGATGTGGATGATGTCCACGTTGGGGAACTCTTCGGCCACCGCTTCGGAAGCATCCATGAAACCGAAGGAGGTGGTGAAGATGGTGTTGAAACCTTTACGCGCCAGGGAACGGATCACCTGCTCGGCGTCCGCGCCTTCGGCTACGTTTTCGACGTAGGCAGTGTGGACGCCTTCGACGGTATCCTGCACGTATTGGCGGCCTACGTCATGCGCCTGCGTCCAGCCGCCGTCGTTGTGGGGGCCAACGTAGACGAAGGCGACGTTGTGGCAACCTTCGATGGTGGAGGGTATCTGGTAACTTCCTTGTGTTTCGGTGTCGGATGCGGCTTTACAATCTACGGCGGCTTCCTCGCTGCCGCCGCCGGTACAGGCCGCCAGCGCCAGCGTAAAAGCCAGCACAAGCGCCATCAGTTTCCAAAGGGTATGGTGTTTCATTATATTCTCTCCTCTATTTTGGTCAGGGCGTTGGCGTTTCGGCGTGGCGCGATTTTCCAAATCGCACGACAAGGCCAGCGCCCAGGTAGTTTTGGAAAAAACGGGGGTAGAACAATTAAACTGGACTACTTCTCCTCATCCACTCACCTCCTCTTGAAATTATGAATTATGAAGGATGAATTATGAATTTTCAGCCTTCCTCATACCCCACAACTCGTTTACCGATCACCGATTACGGATTACGGATTACTAACAAGGCCGGATCATACCACATCCTTGCCAGCGTGGGGATTGTAGGAATTGCCCAACGGCCGTCCCGCCTGCTGCTCGATAATGTGACATTCATGCTGGTAAACGGCCGTTTGTTTTTCCTGCCCTGCCTGCTGCGAAAGCTGCACCGCCTGGGTCATGTCCTGGTATGCCTGGTCATATTGGCTCTGGCGGCGGTAAGCCAGGCTGCGCTGGTGGTAGAGGTACGCCTGATAATTTTGGTAATCTCGGCGCCCAAAATCGTCGGCGGGCTGATTGTTTAACACGGAAATCCCCTGGCTGAAATGGTTCACGGCCGTCGGGTATTGATTCCGCTCCAGGGCATATTCACCCAAAATGCGCCAGGCTGCCGCTTCTTGCCGCGGATTCTGGATGCCCAACTGAAGCGCCTTTTCGGCGTTTGCCTTGCTTTTGGCAGAAACGTGATTGTTCTTGCCCGCCTCTAAGGCCGCCAGCAAAGCGGTGGCGTCGCCATCTTCCGGGTGGGATAGTAGATATTGCTCTAATTCATGGGTAGCTCTGTGTTCGGCGCCGCCGCGCCGCAGCCCGTCAATGACGGGCATGATCAACTGCCGGTCTTGCGGGTTTTGGGCGGCCTGCTGGGCCAACGCCTCAAAAGCGGCCTGCTCGTCCACTGTTTCAAAACCGGCCATTTCAAACCAGCCGGCCCGGTCGGCGCGGTAGAAGATGACGAGGGTGCCAATGTGCAGCACGGCCGTGACTGCACTCAACATCGGCGTTGCCGAAAAATCATAAATGATCCGCCAGTCGCTAATGTTGGGGATAAAAAGGGTAAAGATGGGGTAATAGATCAGGGCAAAATACAACTGGAAGCGGAATGCCCGCAGCCCAAAATAGCGAAAACTGCTGGCGCGATGATGGCGCAGCGCCAGCCACAACACCGCGCCAAAAATCAGATTCGCCAGCGTTCCGGCAATAGCGATGAACCAGTTCTGCGCCGGGGTAAAATCCCCCACCGGCACCACATACCCCCAAAAGCCGCCATACCCAAAGTCCACAATTTGCCCACCTACCAGCCAGGTAGCCAGCGCGTGAAACAGCTCGTGCAATGCTACTGAGGGCGGCACGGCCACAAAAAACGCCGCCTGATCGCCCAACCACTTCTTGGCGCGGGTCAACGGCTCTTGCAATAGCAGACCCCACTGGCGCACAATCTGCCAGACAATCTGCACCCCACGGAAGATGTAGAGCAGGGCAAAGAGGTTGAATATGGTGAAAATTGGATTCATTACTGCTTACCGCTCACTGATTCAATCCACGTCCCCGTCTCCCGCTTCAAAGCGCGGGCGATATTGGGTGGATTGGTGATGAGGGCTGTTTTACCGCCGCCGTCCAGATAAGACAACACGGCTTCAATTTTAGGTTTCATACTGCCAGGGGGGAAGTGATTTTCCTCCATAAATTGCCGTAGTTCGGCAGGCGTCACATGGTCCAAATTGCGCTGTTGGGGCGTATTAAAATGAACGGCCACTTGCTCCACGCCGGTGGAGATAAGGAACAGGTCTACCTGTAACTGCTTTGCCAGGATGGCGCTGGCGCGGTCTTTATCAATGACGGCAAACACACCGCTCAGTTCACGCAGTTCACCGCGGGGATTATGCACCACCGGGATGCCGCCGCCGCCGACAGCCACGACAATGGAGCCGGATTGTAACAAACGGCTGATGGCATCTTCCTCAATGATCTGGAGCGGCTGCGGTGAAGCGACCACGCGCCGCCAGCCGCGCCCGGCGTCTTCCACCACCTGCCAGCCTTCGGCCTCAAATTTACGGGCGTCGGCCTCGCTCATAAAGCTGCCGATGGGTTTAGTGGGATGGGCAAAGGCGGGATCGTCCCGGTCTACCAATACCTGGGTGACAACGGAGACGACGGGACGGCGCATGCCCCGGCTGTGCAGTTCGTTGCGTAACGCCTGTTGCAGCATGTAGCCAATTGCGCCCTGCGTATCGGCGACGATGAGGTCGAGCGGGGTGGTGTGGACTTCGTGGGCGGCCAATTCGTTGCGGCGCAGGATGTAGCCCACCTGGGGGCCGTTGCCATGGGTGATGACCAGCCGCCAGCCGGCTTCAACCATGTCGGCCAGATGGCGGCACGTTTCACGCACGGCGTCCCACTGGTGGGGCACGTCGGGGTGTTTGTTATCGGTAATAAGCGAGTTGCCGCCAATGGCGACGAGGGCGGTTCGGGACATGGGATCTCCAGAGGGGTGTTTAGGTGTCAGGTGTTTAGGTGTCAGGTGTTTAGGTGTCAGGTGTTTAGGTGTCAGGTGTCAGGTGTCAGGTAGGTCGGATTACCGATTACCGATTACCGATTACGGATTACCGCCCACCGGGCCAGCAGATCGGCTTCGCGTTCGGGTTTCATGCCGTTGCGCCATTGGTAGTCGGGGGCACGGCCGTCTGCCCAGTCCAGTGTATCGCGGATGGTAGCGGGTAACGGCCGTGTTATCAACCCCGCCCCTATTGCTTTCTGGCAGTTCACCGTGTCAAACCCGGCATAAGCGGCGGGCACCCACAACGGCATCTCCGTATACGCTGCCACCTCATTGGCTTCTAAAAAGGCTTCGCTGACCCAGGTGAAGGTAGCGTCGCTGCCGCTGATCTCTTTGCAGGCGTGCAAAACCTGGCTCATCGTCACCGGTTCGTTGGGACCGGTAACGTTGTAAGCGCCGGTCAGCCGTTTTTCAGTGGCCTGCACCGTCCAGGCGGCAATATCGCGCACATCAATGAACTGCACCGGCGCATCGGGGTCGCCGGGTGATAGCACTTCCCCGCCCCGCGCCACCCGGCACGGCCAATAGGTGAAACGGTCAGACAAATCATGCGGCCCTACGATCAAACCGGCACGGACGATAAGGGCACGGCCGTGCATACTGTCCGTCGCCGCTTTTTCACACAGCACCTTGAGCGGGCCGTAAGTGTCCCCGTCTACCGTTTCCACCGTCTCGTCGGCCATTGTGCCCAACGGCGAATCCTCATCAATGCCCGCCTGGGAAGGATCGGCATAGACGGAAATGGAGGAGATGAAGGTGTACAGTTCCACCCGGTCGGCCAGCAGCATGGCGGCGTCACGCACCAGCCGGGGCACGTAACCACAGGTATCAATGACGGCGTCCCAGGCACGGCCGTGCAGCGCCCCCAATCCACCATCCCGATCCCCCGCCAGCGTTTCCAGGTTGGCATACAGGCCGGGGTTGCTCTGCCCCCGGTTAAACAGCGTCACCTCGTGCCCGGCCGCCAGCGCCGCCTGCACAATCGCCCGCCCTAAAAAGCGCGTACCGCCGATGATCAGTAGTTTCATATTGCACCTCTTTGTTCGTAACCCGTGAGCCGTGAACCGTAATCCGAAGCCCGAAGTCCGATTACCGTTTACGGATTACCGATGACCGGTAAATGGGAAGCATAACAAAGATTAGACCGTTGTCTAGCCTGACGTGATATAATCGGCCAGCAACAACATAAGTTTAGGGCAATATATCATTTCAAATGAAATGAGGAATCCCCGAAAATCTTAAAAATTCGCGTTCATCCGCGTCCGATTAAAACTTTTTCAGGAGCAACCTATGAAGATCCAAGTAGTGCAGGGCAACATTCAGGAGAGTACGGCTGATACCCTCATTGTCAATTTGTTTGATGATGTGACCACACCGGCCGGGGCCACTGGGGCCGTAGATACCGCCTTAAATGGCGCGATTAGCGAGTTGATCGTGCATGGCGACCTGACCGGCAAGGTGGGTGAAGTGGGCGTTCTTTACCCGCGTGGCACAATACCGGCCAAACGGGTGTTGGTGGTGGGGCTGGGCAAGCGGGGCGAGTTTGATTTAGAGGGGGTGCGCAAGGCGGCGGCGGCGGGACTGAAACGCGCCCGTGACCTAAAGGCGCAGCACGTGGCTACCATTGTGCATGGGGCGGGCGTGGCCGGGCTGGAGGCGCAGGCCGCAGCCCAGGCTACGGCCGAAGGTTCGTTATTGGCCGCTTACCAGTATGACGCCCCCAAACAGCGAGAAGACGCACCCCATGAAATTGATTCGTTGACGGTGGTGGAGTTTGACAAAAAGAAGGTCAAGGCAATTGAGCAGGGGGTGGACACGGCCGTAGCCATCAGCGATGGCGTCATTCTAGCCCGTAACCTGGTCAACCAGCCGCCCAACGTCGTCACCCCTACCAAAATGGCTGAAACCGCCCACATCATCGCCGCCACACACGGAATGCGCATCACCGTCGGCGGCCGTAAATGGGCCAAAGAGCACAATATGGGCGCCTTTCTGGCGGTGGCCCAGGGCGCGGGCGAAAAGCCCAAGTTCATCGTCCTGGAACACAACGGCAACCGCGAAGACCTGGACACCATCGTCCTGGTGGGCAAAGGTATCACCTTTGATACCGGCGGTATCTCCATTAAACCGGCCGAACGCATGGGGGATATGAAGTCAGACATGGGCGGGGCGGCGGCCGTGTTGGGGGCTATGAAAGTGGTGGGCGCGCTCAATTTGCCCCTGCGCGTCATTGGCATCACCCCTTGCACGGAAAACATGCCCGACGCCAACGCTTACCGCCCGGCGGACATCATCACCGCCAGCAATGGCAAGACCATCGAAATTATCAACACGGACGCCGAAGGGCGCATGGTGCTGGCCGATGGGTTAGTCTACGCCGGCCGTTACAACCCCAAAGCGGTCATTGACCTGGCTACGTTGACCGGCGCTTGTGTGGTGGCCTTGGGGTCAGGCACTGCGGCGGGCATGTTTAGCACTGATGATGGGCTGCGTGATAAGCTATTGGCGGCAGGCACGGCCGTGCATGAGCGCGTCTGGCCTTTGCCTCTGTTTCCGGAATACCGCAAAGCGATTGACTCTGACGTAGCCGATATATTGAACAGCGGTGGCCGTTTTGGCGGCGTGGGCACATCGGCCATGTTCCTGAAAGAGTTTACCGACTATCCCTGGGTGCATCTGGATATTGCCGGCATGGCGCTGGCGGAGAAAGACAACAGCTACATTCCACGCGGCGGCACTGGCTTTGGCGTCCGCCTGCTGGTGGAATTTTTGCGAAATTGGTAAACACAGTGCCAGGCACAGGGCATAAGGCATCGGTTTATCTGGATGGTTTTGCCCTGTGCCTGGCACTTGCCCATTAGCAACCCACCCCTCTATAATTTCCCCAACATTCGTCATCCCATTCAAACAATTATTTGTAAGGAGACAATCATGGCTGCGCCTACCCCCACGTTAACGCTTGGTGTTGAAGAAGAGTACCAGATTATCGATCCGCAAACGCGCAATTTACATGCGTATATTTCGGAGTTTTTGTCGCAGGATCAGCAACGGCCGTACAAACTTGACCTGAAACCGGAACTGATGCAGTCCCAGGTGGAGGTAGGCAGCCATGTGTGCCGCAATGTGAAGGAAGTGCGGCAAGAACTCATCCGGCTGCGCCGCGAAGTGATCCGCATGGCCGATGACAACGGCCTGAAAATTGCCGCCGCTTCCACCCACCCGTTTGCCCGTTGGGAAGAACAATCCATTACCGAAGGGGTGCGTTACCGGGAATTGATGGATGATATGCAAGGGGTAGCCCGCCAGCTTCTTATTTTTGGGATGCACGTCCACGTGGGGTTTGGCGGCGATCTGGAATCGAAAAACCTGATGATTGAGATGATGAACCAGGCGCGGTACTTCATCCCCCATTTGTTGGCGCTGTCTACCAGTTCACCGTTCTGGCACGGCCGTGACACCGGCCTGAAATCGTACCGCAGCGTCATTTTCGAGGCGCTGCCCCGCACCGGCATCCCGCACAGCTTTGATTCCTGGGGTGAATACAAAAGCTACGAGCGTACCCTGGAAATGGTGGGCGCGTTTGGCAAACAAGACAAACGGGCCAAAATCTGGTGGGACATCCGCCCCCATCCCATTTTTGACACGTTGGAGTTTCGCATTACCGATATTTGCACCCGCATCGAAGAGGCCGTCTGTATTGCCGCCCTCTTCCAGGCCATTTGCGCCAAACTGCTCAAACTGCGCCAGCAAAATATGTCCTGGCGGCATTACCGGCACATGCACATTACCGAAAATAAGTGGCGCGCCGTGCGCTATGGCATCCATGGCGAATTGATTGACTTTGGCCGGGAACAGTCGGTACCCTTCCACTTTTTGATGGAAGAATTGCTGGAACTATTGGACGATGTGGTAGATGACCTGGGCAGCCGCCAGGAAGTGGAGTATGTGCGTACGATCCTGAAAAATGGGACCAGCGCCGACCGCCAGACCGCCTGTTATCAGAAACATGGCGGCGACAAAAACAACGAGGCCGCCCTGCAAGCAGTGGTGGATCAGTTGGTTGCCGAAACGCGAGAGGGGATTGATTGAGGTCCGAAGCCCGACTTCGGGCTTCGGCTTACGGGTCACGGATCACACCTCGTAGATTAGAAATCAGTGTATACCTGCCAATTGCCCACAAAATAGGATAAAGTTAGAGAACAAAGTCCTATAAAAAGGGCTTGAAATTTTAGAGAAAAAGCATTATTGTAGTGGTCATCTATTTTCAAACTCAATGCAAGAGGGGTATGGATATGATAGTTCTGTTGGCAAGCACAATGTTATCGGGAATGGTTTTTTTGGCAGTACGCAAACATCGGCAGCGGGAACAGGCAAAAGCGTTGGCCCTGGCACATGCACAGCGTCGCCGTCAGCTTGCTAACCGACAGACTCCATTCTAAACCCCATCACCAATACAACTCAAATAAACACAGAAGCCGGTAATCTATTGATTATCGGCTTTTTTTATCTCCCCACTATGGGGATAATCCGTTGCCATACGCGGCGCTTTTGGCGCTGCTCACGATTTTTTATCCCTTGCGTCTCCTGCCCATCAACCACAGCAGCAACACCACGGCCGTACCCAACAACACCAGCGCCGCCACCTGTTTTTCGCGGGTGCGGGCCGGCGCCGGGGGTGGTTCGGTCGCTTCAATCCATTTGAACGTTTCTAACATGCCGGTTTGTAACGGCCGTGTTTTCCAGCCCAACTCCGCCCGCGCCTTGTCAGAACGAGCCATGTAGGTGACGCCCAAGATGCGCGTCGCCTCTTCGCTGAAAGTGGCCGGTATGGGGGCAATGTTGCTGGCGGCGCCCATCACAGGCGCCAACGGCCGTAGCGCCGCCCCTGGAATACGCAGCGCCGGCGCCCGCCGCCCCAACAAATTGGCCCAGAAATCTACCATCTCCCCCAACGGAATGGCCGGCCCGGCCAGGATATAACTCTCGCCCAGCCGCCCTTTTTCGGCCGCCAACACAATCCCTTCGGCGGCATCTTCCACATGCACATAGGTCAGTGTGGTATCTGCCCCCGGCAGCGCCGGCAAACCCCGGTAAAACGTGCGCATCATCTGGCCGCCCATTCCAGAGTCGCCCGGTCCGTAAACAAAACCGGGCATAGCAATAATAATGGGCGCGCCGGCTTCAATCATAGGTACAGCCACTTTGTAATGCGCCAGCCATTTCGTCCGGTCATACTCCGTCAGGAAGGGGCCGCCCTGGAAAAAGGTTTCGTCCACCAGTTCCCCTTTGGTATCACCAAAAACGGCAACGGTGCTGACGTAAACAATGCGGGGAATGCCTAGCTCTACGGCCAGATGCAGCACACGGCTGGTGCCGCCCACATTGATGGCTTCCGCCTCCATCCAATTGGGCGCGCCAATGTGATACCAGGCGGCCATATGCACCACCAGATCGCTGCCGACCATGGCGGCGCGCATAGACAGTGTATCGGTAATGTCGCCGGGTACAGGGATAGCGCCTAAGTTGCGGACGACGGCCGTGCTCCGCTCCGACCGCGCCAGGGCATGGACCTCATAACCACGCGCCACCAGTTTACGCACCACGTGTTGACCAATAAAACCAGAACCGCCGGTAACAAATGCTTTCATCATTCCCATCCTATTCTTCTGCTGAGACCCTAAGGGTTTCCGAAAACCCTTAGGGTCTTGTACTCACTCTCGACTGCTTGCATTATACCCAACACAGTGGCCGGACGAAAATCTGTTTGCGACGTGGCAGGCACAGTGTTATAATGCCGTCCGCTGTATACGCACTGTGGGCGCGTAGCTCAGCTGGTTAGAGCGCACGGTTCACATCCGTGAGGTCAGGGGTTCAAGTCCCTTCGCGCCCACCACAGAAGAGCAACTCAGGTATGGGTTGCTCTTTTTTTGTTGGCAAGTGGGGGAAGGGATTGGGAGATTGGTTAATCTCCCAATCTCGATTCTCCATCATCAGGCCAGCGAAAAAACAGCGCCTTCGCGGCCAGGCGTAACCGGGAAGTCGGGCGCAGCCTCCGCCACAGCTGTGGCGATCATCCGGTCTATGGTGGCGTCGTTATGCGCCGGGTCGTAATGAAACGTTACCAGTTCCTTTACCTCTGCTAAAGCAGCAAACTTAAAGGCATCGGTGAGGGAAGAGTGCCCCCAACCGACGTAGCGCGCCGTGTACATGTCATGGGTATATTGCGAGTCGTGAATGAGCAGATCGGCCCCGGCAGCCAGGGAATAACCGGATGTCCACAGCGGCGTCAGCGGAAAATTTTTGGCGCCCAATGCTGGTTCGTGGTCGGGCAAATAGGTGAAGGTGGGGCCATGTGGGTAGTTTTCGGTGATGCGGTAGCCGACGGTTGGCCCTGGATGACAAACGAGCATCGTCTGAATGTGAAATTCACCAATGTCAAAGGCGGGACAGGGGACTTCGTGCAGGGTGATGCGGCTGGGCAGTTCGTTGATGCGAATGGGGAAAAGGGGCGGCGAGAGGTAACGGGTGATGCGTGAGAGGAGGTTGAGCGTGGTGCTGGCCGGCCCCCAGATGTGTATTTCCATGTTGGGGTTGAAGATGGGAGCAAAAAAGCCCAACCCCAAAATGTGATCCATGTGCAGGTGGGTGAGGAGGATATTCAGGGGTGGGGCGATGTGGCTGAGGGTGTTGCCCAACGGCCGTATGCCCGTCCCCGCATCCAACACCAACACCGTGCCCGCCGCACCGCGCACTTCCACGCAGGACGTATTCCCCCCATACCGCGCCATTTCCGGGTCTGGCGTTGCCAACGAACCACGTGTGCCCCAAAGTTTGACGTGCATAGTTTTCTCCAGTGAGCAGTGAGCAGTAAGCAGTGAGCGGTACTGTTCACTGCTCACTGCTTACCACGCACTTCTCACTTCTTCCCCGCTTCCACTTCCCAAAAAATCGCCATCGCTCCCAGGAAACGATCAGCCTGACCGATGAGGGGAAAGGTGGTAATGGCGATCAACCGGGGTACATGGTCAAAGGGCGTGATCCAGATTTGGTGGAAGGTGGGGCGGCGTTCGTTGAGGGCCAAGACCAACGGCCGTTCCTCATAAGGCAGTTCATTCCCATCCTTGTCAGTTAACCGCAAGATGGTAGTCCACTCCTCAATTTGAACCTCGCCCGCTTCTTCAAACCGTTGTCCCAATATTAACTCCGCCGGTTCGTTATAAAAAACCAGGTTGCCATTTTCATCCACAATAAAAATAGGCATGGCCAGGCAACTTGCCAGATGCCGCGCCAGAATCAGTTCAATTTCTTTGGGGAACATAACCCCGTCTCCTTTTATGTTTGATTATTGACGCAAAGGGGCAAAGGGACAAAAGGAAGCGAAGAAAAAAAGTACACGTTTGCGCCAAGAATTGGGTTGTTGGCTGCATTATAAGAGTTTAGCGGTGGGGCAATCAAGCTATAATTCGGCATGTCTACTATCAATCGTCGGCTTTTTTTGCAAATAGCTGCACTTTCATTGTTAGGGAATAGTACAGCGTGTATGAACAGGCAGGAGGACACGGCCGTGACTTCATCAGAACATATCCTCATCATCGGCGCGGGCATGGCCGGACTGGCCGCCGCCCGCCAGTTGCAAGACGCAGGCTATGCCGTCACCGTGCTGGAAGGGCGGGGCCGGATTGGCGGCCGCGTGTGGACAGACCACACCTGGCCGGACATTCCGCTAGACATGGGCGCGGCCTGGATTCATGGCGTCAACGGCAACCCCGTCATGGCGCTGGCCGAACAGTATGGCGTAAAAACGACCCGTTCCAATTACGACAATTACCAGGTGTATGATGGCGACGGCCGTGCCCTTTCCCGCGCTGAAATGGCAGAGTTGGAAGTGGTGTTGACGGCCGTAGACGAGGTGATTGAAGAGGGGCAATCGGCCACCGGCGAAGATATGCCCTTAGCCACGCCCATTGCGGCTGCTGCCAGAGACGAAGAACTGTCAAAGAAGCAAATGATACAGTTGCACTACGTCATCAACAGCGCCATTGAGCAGGAGTATGCAGCCGATGTGGATGAGTTGTCACTGTGGGAATGGAACCAGGACGAGGAACAAGTCGGCCACGATGTGCTGTTTCCCGGCGGGTATGACCAGATCGTCAATCGGCTGGCGGCCGGGCTGGACATTCGTTTGAATCACATTGTCAGCCAGGTGTTCTATGGGGACGGGGGCGTCACCCTCACCACCAACCAGGGCACGTTTCACGGCGACCGAGCCATACTCACTGTGCCGTTGGGTGTATTGCAAAAGGGCAGCATCACCTTTTCGCCGCCGCTGCCGCCCTGGAAACAGACGGCCATTAACCGGCTGCGTATGGGTGTGCTGAACAAGACGTGTCTACGTTTCCCGCGCCAGTTTTGGGAACAAGATGTGGAACTGATCGGCCGTATGGCCGCGCCTAAAGGGGAGTGGGCGGAATTCCTCAACATCGCTTACTACACCGGGCAGCCGGTGTTGGTGGGGTTCAATGTGGCCCATGTTGGCCGTGCCCTGGAACCGCTGCCAGACGAAGAAATTGTGGCGGGAATGATGGGTGCGCTGCGGGGGATGTACGGCCGTGCCGTTCCCAACCCCGACGCCTGGCTGATCACCCGTTGGCAGTCCGACCCCTTTGCTTACGGCTCCTACTCCTTCATTCCGCCGGGCGCGTCCGGTGAAGATTACCTGGCGTTGGCGCGGCCGGTGGCGGGGCGGCTCTTTTTTGCCGGGGAAGCGACGAATCGTGCCCACCCCGCCACCGTGCATGGTGCTTACCTGTCCGGGGTGCGGGCGGCGGGGGAGGTGATGAGGTGAGAGTACGGCCGTGCAGTTGCTAAATACGGCCGTTCCCCTTTTCATCACCGGATCACCATCGGCAAATACACTTTGCTTTGCCCACTAAAGCCACCCAGACGCACACTGTAATTACCTGACGCCGTACTGGAATTAGGAAGAACCCAAACGTAATATGTCCCGCTTAAACCTGCTTCAAACGTTGCCGTTGTATGCACATTACCCGTACCATTGGCGCTACACTGTCGCACGATCTGGGTAGAGAGCGAAGGATCATACACAATAATGCCCAATCCTGTCCGCGTAGAACCCTGACAGTTACTCCCGGATGTAGTGGCCAGACTAGGGGCCACATTCACCGTTTCAATCGTATACGATTGCCCGGCCAGCGCTTCCACCCGGTACCAATCCCGATCCACAAAGTTGGTGCTGTACGTGCTGCTGCGTGCTTCAATATTTGTATTAAGCGTCTGCCCCGGTTGCAATAAGTAACCGTTCACTGGCCGGTTATTGGGTTCATAATTACCATCCCACGAAGCCAGTAGGCTATTGTGTGGAGGCAGCACACGCAAGCTGTAATTGCCGTGACGTGTGTTATTGTTGGGAATGACTTTGATAAAATAACTTCCTGCCAGCCCTGGGGTGAATTGCACAACATTATGAACATTGCCAGAGCCAACTCTAAAGTCGTTAGGTTCGCAAGAGTCAGCTATCAATGTACCTGTGTCATCATAGATACGTAATCCAATACCCTCGTCAACACGACCGCTTACACAATTAGAGCCACTGGCGGCATCAAAATTAATATCTGCATTAAAAACTTCAATCACATACGTCTCATTAGCCACAGCCTCGAAGTAGTACCAGTCCGTATCCACGTAATTGGTTGAATAGTTGACAATCCGCTCTTCAACGTTAGTGTGGATAGCGTTCTGGTATCCCACCACAATTTCCGCAGCATTCATACGCCGATTATTGGGCTCATAGCTGCCGTCCCATGAAGCATCGGGGTCATCATATTGAGGAAGAACACGAAGTTTATAGCTCCCATAGCGGTTACTTTCATTTGGGATGACTTTGATAAAATATGTGCCAGCTAACCCTGGCGTAAACTGTACAATGTTATGCACATTGCCAGAACCAGTGCCAATATCATTTGGCTCACATGAGCTGATGATTTCTGTGCCTGAAGCATCATAAATTCGTAAGCCAACACCTTCATCAACCCGACCACTTATACAATTAGCACCGCTGGCGGCATTGAAATTGACATCAGCATTAAATATTTCAACCACATATGTCTTATTGGCTATGGCTTCAAAGCGGAACCAGTCAACATCCACAAAATTTGTGGCATAATTCACGATTCGCTGTTCAATGGTTGTGCTAACATCATTTTCGCGTCCAATCTGAATGGGAGCAGCACTCATCATACGATTATTGGGTTCATAATTGCTGTCCCAAGATGCAGCAGGGTGGTCATACTGATACAAAACACGTAGCTTATAATCACCAGTTACAGTGCCATTATTTGGGATAACCTGGACGTAGAACTCCCCACTAATCCCAGTAGTAAACTGGACGATATTATGAACATTTCCAGCACCAGCGCCAGTATCATTGGGTTCACAAGAAGCAGCAACTTGAGTGATGGAAGAGTCATATACCTTTAACCCTAAACCTTCATCAAATTGCCCACTCTGACAGTTTGATCCTCCCCCCACGTTAAGGCTGGCGCTGGCTTCGAAAATTTCGATGACGTAGGTTTGGCCGGCCGTAGCTGTGAATTTGTACCAGTCGCGGTCGTTGCCGGGGTTGGTGGAAGCGATGACGTAGTTTTCACGGCCGATCACAGTCAACGTTTGCGCCGTGCCGGAACTGTCGTTCGGTTCTACCTCGGTAATTGGATCAGCGTGGACTTGTCTGGTAGACAAGAAAAAGAAGGTTGCCACAAGCAAACATAGGCTGACCACCGGCAAAGTAACACGCTGATGGGTATTCATTTTAATAAGCATGAGTCTCTCCTTTATTTTTGCAACTGGCTATGACCAAATTGTTGGCTAAATACGGCCGTAACCCATCCACAAAGCACTCAATTACTCTAAAGACAGCACAAAAACCAATCCACAAATGAGTGTTGCCGCGACAGCGCCCAAAATGGCCCCGCCAATGAGAAAGTATTTTCGCAACTCTTCATGCGATAATATAAAACCAAGTAGAAGAGCGCCGCCAGTGACTACCAATAACAAAACACAGCCGCCAAGAATGATTGCCATCTTTACCTCCTGTTCCAGTTTGGGCGCGAATTGTTTCCAGCAAAGAGTAATCGTTTCCAGGGGAATTTTCTGGTATCATTTTGTGCCAGATTCGCAACCACGCAGGGGAAACAACTTATGCCCGAAACATTTGCCGACGTATTAGGTCACTATGTGCAGCGTTCGCATTATGCTGTGCCGCAGGTAGCCGCGTTGTCTGGCGTCTCCAGGCGCACCATTGCTAACTGGTTAGGGGGTATTGCGCTTAAGCCGCAGCAGTGGCAGGCTGTGGTAAAGGTGGCGGCCGCTTTGAAACTCAACGAGGCGGAAACGTCACACCTGCTGGCGGCCGCCGGACATCCGCCGATTGCCGAATTGCGCCAGACGACATACGAGAAGGAGTTGGCATTGTTAGCTCCCTGGCCGCCGTCAGAACAAGCGCCATTTCAGGCGGTAGCCGACCTGCCCTACTTTGTGGGGCGCGAAAGTGCCATGCACGAACTAGAACAGGTTTTGCAGCAGGGGCAGCAGGTGGCTATCTGCAACCTGCACGGCATGGGCGGCGTGGGCAAGACCAGCCTGGCCGCCCACCTGGCCTACCGGCTGCGCGGCCAATTCCCGGATGGCATCCTCTGGGCGCGGCTGGACACTACCGACACGATGACGATTTTGAGCGCCTTTGCCGATGCCTACGGCAAGAATGTCAGCGAATATCGGGATGTGGAAAGCCGTTCGGCCGTGGTCCGCAGTTTGCTGGCAGACAGACGGGCATTGGTGATATTGGATAATGCCGAGAGCAGCAAACAGGTACGGCCGTTGCTACCACCTAACACCGGTAAAACCGCCGTCATCCTCACCACTCGCCACGATCTGGCCGTCGCTGACCAGATGCACTGCTTCCCCATTGAATCATTCGATCCCACCAGCGGCGAATCGCTGGCGGTGTTTGCCTATTTTTTAGGGCAACGCACAATAACACGATGGCAGTCAGAATTACAGAGCATCGCCGACTTATTGGGGCATTTGCCGTTGGCCGTAGCCATAGCCGCCGGGCAGTTAGCGCACGGCCGTGTCCCCATCCCCCACTTTCTCACCCAACTGCAACAATCTGACCAACGGCTGGGCGCGCTTATCCGCGAAGACCTCAGTGTGCGCCTCTCCTTTGACGTGAGCTATCGGGCGCTATCACCCGAATTGCAGCAATTTTTCGCCGCTTTGGGTGCATTTGGCGGGGATGATTTTGATGTCACGGTCGTAGCCTATGTTACCGAATTATCTGAACCAGACGCCCGAGCCAGGCTCGATATACTTGGTCAGCTCTCTCTAGTGCAAATGACCCGCCCCACCAGATACCGTCTTCATCCGCTACTACGTGACTATGCCAGAGAAAACATGCCTTCGGAAATGCAGTATATTCGTATGGCTTCCTTCTATATCAATCTGGTTGAATCACTAGAGGCCTATACATACCAGGTGCTATTACCAGACATCAGTAACATCCTGGCCACAATAACGATCACTCGCGAGCGTCAACTCCATGAACACTTTTTACGGTGTGTCACTGTTTATCACCGGTTCCTTTTCTCCCAAGGACATATTATCCAACATGACAAAGATATAGATCATGCGATACAGATTGCCCCCAACCTGGGCAGCAAACTGCTATTAGCCGATCTTTTAGCAAAAAAGGGGAGAATAAAAGCGGAAACGGGATATTTCCAGGAAAGCAACACCCTGTTTTTAGAGGCGTTAGCGCACATAGACAGTGATAACAACCATGATGAACAGACTCAAAGAGTCAGATGCGATATTCTTAATGGATTAGCTGCTACTTTCGGTTGGCAAGGCGAACTTCAAACAGCCAGAAAATACCATGAAGCTGGTTGGAAACTTGCCAACGAGATCAATTACACAAGAGCCATTATTGTTTCCGGTAATAATTTGGGTGGTTTGTTATATGAGGAAGGGCGTTATGGGGAAGCTATACTCCTGTATCAGGAAGCCCTGGCGCGCGCCCGGCAAAGCCATGATTATCATCTAGTCATTAACATCCTGCATAGTCTGGCTTCTGTACACGCGCTCAAACTGGAATATGACGAAGCGGTTGTTTACCTTCGAGAAGGGGAAAAACTGGGCCGCATATACGGTCACACAACATCTTTAATTGGTGTTTTAGGGTTACAAAGTACCATATGTTATAAAACCGGTGACCTGGCCCAGGCAGATGTGTACCTCCAGGAAGCAACCGACATTGCCCGCCAGACAGGCTATCTGCGTGCCCTCCTCTTTTTATTGGCCGAGACGGGTAAAAGGTCTCTTACTCTGGGTGATTATGCTAAAGCAGCATCATGCCTCAATGAGGCCTCCTCTATTGCCCGCCAACAAGGGCTAACAGGGAGACATTTTCGAATACTCCATTATTTGGGTGAACTTTACCTGGCACAACAACAATATCAGGCGGCTACGCAAATATGGAATGAGGTGCTAGAAAAAGCCCAGGAGAAAATTTACATAGTGGCCGCTTATTGGGGGTTGATCTGCACAGCAAGAATGCAAAATAAGGTTGACCTGGCACAACATTACCAGGATCGTTGGCAGGAAACTGTGGAAGAGCTAATTCCTCACGAAAAGAAAACACTCAAATGGTGGCTCCCCGATTTGCTTGTGGAAAATTGATACTCTGCTGATTCGGCCTGGTAACGTCGCTTACCGATTACTTTTAAGCAACCTTATCGCCTGTGGTATGAGGTCAGCCAGTTCCCCGGCCAGCAGGCCGGTGTCGCCGGGATAAAGCGCCGCCGCCGCGCCGTGCAGATAACCACCCAAGATGGCCGCTGCATACGGCCGTACCCCCTGCCCCAACAACGCTACGATAACTCCGCTTAACACATCGCCGCTGCCGCCTACGGCCAGCGCCGGGTTGGCAAAAGGGAGAATGGTGACACGGCCGTCTGGTGCAGCCACCACCGTATACGCCCCCTTCAGCAGCACCACCTGCCCCCACGCCCGCGCCTGTTCTTGCGCCACCTCCACACGATCCCGCGCCAGCAGGTCGGCCAGGGAAATGCCCATCAGCCGCGCCATTTCCGCCGGATGGGGGGTGAGAACGGTGTCTGGCGGCAGCAGGCGCGGCCAGTCTGGTAACTGCGCCAGCCCGTTCAGGCCGTCGGCGTCCAGAACGAGCGGCGGCAAAGAGGGAGCGGTGAGCAGGGTGGTCAGGAAGTCAACGGCCGTTTGCCCCAAGCCCGGCCCCACCAGCAACGCATCGTACTGAGGCAGTGTAGGCAGCAATTGGACGGCCGTCTCTGCCGCCAACACCTTTTCGGCGGCGATGGGGGGATAGGTGGCTTCGGGCAGGGCGACGACGGCCGTTTGCCGCACCACATCCGGCGTGGCCAGCGCCACCAGCCCCGCCCCAGCGCGGAATGCTCCTTTTGCCGCCAGCACGGGCGCGCCACGATACTGGTCACAACCGGCGGCGATCAGCACTTTGCCAAAGGACCCCTTGTGGCCGTCTTTCGGGCGGGGTGGTAAGAGGGCGTGGGCGAGAACGGCCGTAACCACTTCCACATCCACCGCCTGCACCACCGGCAAATCGGCTGGTATGCCAATATCTGCCACCACCAATTCCCCACACGCCGCCGCACCGGGGAAAATGAAGTGCCCTCGTTTCGGCCCGGCAAACGTCACCGTCAGGTCGGCCGGCACAGCCAGCGCATCCAACGCCCCCGTATCACAATTCAACCCGCTGGGGCAATCAACGGCAAAAACAGGCAAGCCACTCCCCTCTCTGCGCCTCTGCGCCTCTGTGTTAAAATCAAGCGACACCAAACGAGACCGGGTTTGCTCAAGTAAAGCAGTACGGCGTTCTTCGATTCCGGCAGCACACTGGCGCATCAGTTTTGCCAGTTCGCCAACGATGGGGCGGGTGACACCGGTTCCCAATAACGCATCCACCACCAGGTCAGACACCGACAGGCGGGTGCGTAAAACCCGGAATCGCTGGTCAAACCCGGCTTCCACAGCAAACAACCCCATTTGCTGAATCTGAGCGTAATTTGCATCCGTCGCCGGGTTGCGTGGTTTGCTCAGGTAAAAGGCCACATCCGCCCCCGCCTGTGCCAGATAACGGCCGCACACCAGCCCATCCCCGCCATTATTGCCCGGCCCCACCAACACCAACACCCGCATCCCGGCCACCGAGTAGCGGGCCATAATCGCCTCCGCCACCGCCCGCCCCGCGCTTTCCATCATCTGGGCATAGGAGACGCCGGCCGCATCAGCCGCTTTTTCCGCAGCAACCATTTCAGAGACGGTAAAAACTTTCACCTAGTTTCTCCCCTGCCTGTTCGTAGTAGGCGATTTATCGCCTTCTTACGGCGATAAATCGCCTACTACAAACGAACTATGAACCTTTGAACCGGCGCAATTTCAAGATTCCCTGTTCTTTGTACCATTTCATGGTCTGGCAGGCGCCTTCGGCAAAGGGGGTAGGCACAAAACCCAGTTCGCGCTCTGCTTTGGCGATGGAGACAGGCCAATCCTGAAAGACGTAAGGGGCCATGTTGATGGGGTAGAACGGCTCTTTGCGCGTCACCTGTGAGAGGCGCGTCCAGTTGCGCGCCAGCGCCAGCACCACCCAGGTGGGCATGTTGATGCGCCAGCGGTGAATACCGGCCAGGTCGCTGACAATAGCATTGGCTTCGTTGTGGGTAAGGGAACGGCCGCAGATGTTGTAAATCTCGCCTACGCGCCCTTCGGCCAACGCCAGCATAATGCCCTGGGCCACATCGGGCACAAAAACAGGGAAGATGATGTGCTGGCCGCCGTCTACTTTAATGCGCCAGCCTTTGAGAGGCTCTTCAAAAAAGAGGCGGTTGAAGGCGTAGCGCCCCCAGGGGCCATAAAATGCACCTGGCCGCAGCACAATGGCGGGCAGCCCTTCCTGGTGATAGGCCAGCACGCGCGTTTCCGCTTCCAATTTGGAAAGCTGGTATGGCTCTTGTGGGCGGCAAGCGGTGTTTTCGTCTATGATGGCCTGGGTGGGTGTGCGGCCCACTACGGCGATGGAGGATATGTAGATGAATTTTTCTACTTGTTCGGCGAGGGCAGCATTGAGTACGGCCGTTGTCCCCCCCACATTCGTCTGCCAGAAATGATGCGCCTCGCCCCAAAAGCGGAACAACCCGGCGGCATGAATGACCTGGCGGCACCCTTTCATCGCTTGCAGCGCCGCATAACCGTCGGTGATGTCGTCGGTGAAGGCCAGCTCGGCGCCTAATTCTTGCAAGAAACGGGAATCGCTGGTGGGGCGCACCAGAGCCCGCACTTTATAACCGGCGGCAACCAGTTGTGGTACCAGATTGTGACCCAAAAAGCCTGTCGCGCCGGTGATGAGGATCATAGATAGGTGCCTTAGGAGAGAACGGAGATTAGGAGATTAGGAGATTGGGAGATTGGGAGATTGGACAATCTCTTAATCTCCCAATCTCTCAATCTCAATGGAAGTACCCCAGGAGGGAATCGAACCCCCGACCATCAGATTAGAAGTCTGGTGCTCTGTCCATTGAGCTACTGGGGCTTGCGCTTGAATTCTAAACTGACACGTAGTGCCAGGCAAGGGGCAGAACCGTCTTGGTCAGCCAACGTTTACCAGCCCCTTGCCTGGCACTGCAAATACAACTACTCCAGGCGGGCCAGTTTGCGATAGCCGCGATTCCAGTAGATGAGCGGCAGTTCATCCGGACGGGGGACGCCGCTGGCCTGTACTTCGCCGATGTAGATGGTGTGGGTGCCGGCGACGATACGGCCGTGTATCGTACAATCCAGCCACGCCAACGCATCTTGCAGAATGGGCGCGCCGGTCACGGCCGTGCCCCATTCCCCCAGCGCAAACCGGTCTTCGTCCTTGATCCAGGCAAACCGGTTGGAAAGTTCAGTCTGCTCCTCCGCCAGGATATTGACGGCAAATACGGCCCCTTCTATCTCAAACATTTCATGCCCCAACCCCCGGTGATCAATGGCGATCATCACCAGCGGCGGCGTGGGGGAAATGGAGGCAAACGCCGAAACCGTCAGCCCGTGTGGCTGCGGCTGCCCCGGCGCCGTCACCGTCACAATCGTCACCCCCGCCGGAAAATGGCGCAATACATCGCGGTAATCGTCGGATAATACTGTCATATACTCCTCGTTTTAGAGATTGGAGATTGGAGATTGGAGATTGTTCAATCTCTAATCTCCAATCTCCGATCTCTCAATTGCAAATAGCGACGCACAACCTTCGCAATATCTGTCAAATCGTGTATCTCGGCGGCCAGTTCGGCGTGGCCGGGGCCGGCCAGGATGGTGGGCACCGGGTTGCGCGTATGTTGGCGGTGCCCTTTTTCTTCAATGTTACCATGATCGCTGGTAATGATAAGCAGGCCGTCAGCGTTTTCCTGGTGCCAGGTTTCGATCAGGCCACCCAGGGCGGCGTCAAGCAGTTCCAGGTGTTGAGCGGCCTCAGCCAGCGAGCCGCGATGCCCGGCGCGGTCGCTGGGCCAATGCTCAAAGAAGCTGAAATGATACCCACGCGCCAGCCGCGCCAACTGCTGCCCGGCTTCATATGGCGTGTAAACGGGAATATCGGCATAACCCAGGTACTCCCGCCAGCCCTGCCCGGTGAAGTCCGGGCTGACGGCACGGCCGTGCCGCAAATCCTCCGCCGTCATCAGGGCCAATCCCGCTTCTGTGGCCGCCAGGGGCACAGAAGAATAGAGCCGTTTACCACTCTCGATGGAATCAAAATAACGTTGCGGATAAGGGGAAAGGAGGGCGGCGCGGCCGCCGACGGCCGTGACCTCCGCAAACAACGTCCCCTGGGCAATCACGTCCCGCACGGGCTGGTTTGGTTTGGGGCCGTAATGTTCGCCAACCAACTGGGGCGCGTTGCGCCCGGTGAGGATGGCGGCCTGCCCGGTGGCGCTTTGTGGCCTGCCGGGCAGGCCCAGGTTGGCGTCGGTGGGGATGAGGGTGGCGCGGCCGTTGACGACACGGCCGTTGGGCACATACCAGCCCTCGCTAAACAAACCGGTCAGATAGGGCATATGCGCCCTCACAAACGGGTTTATCTCCGGGTCGGCCGCGCCCATGCCCACGCCATCCATGAAGAAAATGTGGACGTAGCGGTAATCGGTAATCGGTAATCGGTAATCGGTAATCGGTTTACGGATTACGGCATACGGATCACGGGATACGGTCGAGTTGCTCATTCACTTCATCCGGGTTAATGACGCCGTTGGTGCGCCAGATTTCACGGCCGTGGCCGTCAAACAAAATAAACGTGGGTGTGAAACGGAAATTGAGTTCCGCCAGCAGCGGTTGGGCGGTGGGGTCTTGCACATTCACCCGCAGCACCGTCACCGCGTCGCCCCATTCAGCAGCCAACCCATCCACGATGGGCCTTGCCCGGCGGCAGGCCAGTCAATAATCAGAGTACAGCTCCAGCAGGACGGGACGGCCGTTGGCAGCGGCGACTGTTTGTTGTACGGTCACGGCCGTGACGCCGCGCTGTTCGGGCCGGAAGACGATCAAGCCGCCAAAGAGCAGGACAGCGGCCCCCACCAACAGCCCTACCCGCCTTTTTTCCGGCGCTATCCGGCTCAAAACAACGACCAACAGGCCAATGCCCACCACCAGATATACCAAAACCCCTGAAAACTGATTAAAAAGCATCATTACATCAAACCCAGCAATAAATCCCTCACCCGCATAATAAAATCGCCCGGTTTTATAACCGTAACATCAGATAGTCCGGGTTGATAATGTCGTGTGTTAAATGTGACCAACCAGGTGCAGTTTTCCCGGTAAGCGGCAACCAAAATTGGCAAATCTTTAGGGTCTGCTTTGCCGTTGTTAGGGAGAATGTCTACGGCCGTTGGGTTAGCCACAATACGCAAGGAACGGCTGACCAAAAGATGGAACGCGGGCAAAGCTACTGGCATCTTCTCTTGCAAATTCCGGTCCGTTTCAACGATGACCTGTTCACAGGTTAATGCCTCTAATAACGTGATCTCCGCCATCCGTAAAATGACCTGGCTGGCGCTGTGCTGCTGCGGGCTGGCAGAACCGGCAAACAAGACATCGGCATCTAGAAAAACGCGCGTTCTGGTTCTATGGGTTGGTAGCATCTTTCAGGCTGCTTGTATAATTTTCAGCGTAGTAACGTTCTCGTTGTTCACGCAGGCTCACCAATAACTCCTCAACCGTCAAGCCGGCTTCCAGCCGAATACGTTCAATTTCACGCGCCAGTTCCGGTACCATAGGAGTCATCGGCGTCAACACCAGAATGCCATCCAGGTCAACTAACCGTAGAATGTCGCCATCGCTGATGTCATATTTTTGTCGTAGTTCTACTGGCAACGTAATTGTGCCTCGCTGTCTTACTTGAATAGTAGCGTCCATCGTGTTGCTCCTTTTCAGCCGATGCAGATTTTCTGCACAATTGAATTATAGCATGTTTCAACTATGACAAGTATTACCAGGCAAGGGGCCAGGCGGCATTGGTCAATTAAAACGGTTTTGCCCCTTCCTGGGCACTGCCCGGCGTAAAATGTTGCCAGCTATCACAAATTGGTTTAGCGTTAAGGGCATGGATGAGGCCAGCATTATCATCAACGCTCACCTGCACATCCCGCTGGCGGAGGTTGAATTTCGTTTTTCCGGCAGCAGCGGGCCGGGTGGGCAACATGTAAACAAGACGGCGACGAAGGCGACGCTCTTGTTTAACGTGGCCCATTCCCCCAGCCTGACGGAAGGGCAGCGCGCCACGATTCTGGAAAAGCTGGCGAATCGCATTGACAGCGACGGAGTGCTGCACATTCAGGCGCAAACGGCGCGCAGCCAGTTCCAAAACCGCGAACTGGCGCTGGCCCGTTTCCAAACCCTGCTGGCGCAGGCGCTCCAACCCACCAAACCCCGCAAAAAGACACGGCCGAGCCGCACGGCCGTTGAAAAACGCCTCACCGAAAAACGCAAACAAAGCGAAAGGAAGCGGGAACGCCGGGGGGATTGGTAATCGGTAATCGGGGGAAGAACCGATTACCGATTACTGATCACCACTCTCGAGGAATTCCTGCGGCTGCAAAAACTGATTCAGGCAGGGGTTGTAATCCTGCCCCAGAGTGACACGGTATTGATAGGTGACGCCCGGTTCGGCTACCTGCTCAATTTGCGAGCGGCGGCGGCCAAAAATCCAGCTAATCAGCCATTCATACGCATCTTTGAAGTTGTCGCGGAAATACTCCAGTTTGGTCGTGGCTATCGGTTCGGGCGTTTCCGCGCTGATGACGGGGATGAAGCCGTACCAGGCCAGATTATCGGCCGCCAGCAGCGCCATATCCGGGTTGCCGCTGGCGTTCACGATCTGCACGGTGATGGGCGGGCGGGTAGCCCGATTGAGCGCCGGTGGCCGGTAGAGCCGGGTGAACGTTTCGGCAAAGTTGCCCTCCCCTTCCCAAATGGGCAGCCGCACCGAAGCGCCATCCGGGGTTGTCCAGGATTCGGTACCCCGCGCCAGATAGAGGTGCTGCACGCCATTCTGGCGCACCGCCGGGGCCAATGCGGCAAATTGCAGCAGGCGACCAATATCAATATCTGTTTGCACCACATCTTTATAGGTGTTCCAGAGGGTGGGCGCCTGGGAAATCAGGTTCAAATCTACCCCCTGGTTGAGCATGGCGTGGAGCAACTGCTGTTGGCGCCGGCCGCGATCAAAGTCGCTGGTGGAAAGACGAGAACGGGCATACCAGAGCGCCGTGTCGCCATCCATATGGTGGATGCCCGGTTCCAGGGCGTATTGATGCCAGTTGTCTTCATCCTGGGGGTCCAGTTCCGGGGAGATGAGCCGCCAATCTTGCAGGCGGCAGCTAACGGCCACGTCTACGCCGCCCATTGCATCTACGGCGCGCTCAAAGCCATCAAAATCAATCTGGGCATAATAGTGGATGGGGATGCCAAAATTGTAGAGGATGGTTTGTTGTAGCTGCTCGATGCCGCCCAGGTTCACGGCCGTGTTCAATCGCCCCATGATTCGCCCCGGATGGTACACGTACAGGTCGCGCGGCAAAGAGACCATGGAAGCCGTTTGCCGGTCATGGTTGATGGAGACAATGATCATGGTGTCGGTGCGCACGCTGGTTGAGCCGAGCGGCGTATCGCTGCCGAGCAGCAAGACGTTGGTAATTTCGCGCGGCGTTTCAAAGGTGGGTACGGGGGAGGGCACGGCCGTAGACGGCGTGGGCACCCCTTCGCGGAACTCCGTCGGCGCGCCCGTTTCTGCCAGGGTCGGGGCTACCTGAGGACGGTAGGTAGGGGTGACGCTGGGCGAGGGGGTGTGCGTGGGAGTATTGGACGGCCGTGGCGTGTTGGAGGCGGTGGGTGAAGGGCCGGGTGTATGGGTTTGCCGGGGCGTGGCCGTATCCGTCGGCAGCGCCGTCCCGGTTGGCGGCGCGCCTACCCCTTCTATAGCGTCCGAGGTAATGTTGGTGGGGCTGGGCAAAACGGCCACAGCCGTGACGACCACCGTCGGAAAGGGGGTAGGCGCAGCCGTAGCGCAACCCACCAGAAACAAAGCGGCCCCCGCCAAAATGAAAGAGAGAATATGTGGTAATTTGATAGCCATGATGTTAGAGAGTAGAGATTGGAGATTAGAGATTAGAGATGGGAGCAATTGCCAATTACCAATCTCCAATCTCTGATCTCCAATCTCCCTATAACTTCTCCCCGAAAAGGTATTCCGTTTTGCTAAAGAGGTAGTAACCAATAACCAGGGTGATCACGGCCGTGACAAACGTCCGTCCCAACATCAGCGGGTCCATGGACACCGGCTGCCCCTGGCTGTTCATGGTGCCCCACAACACCGTGCGGTAGCTGTCCACAATCGAGGCCATGGGGTTTATCCAGCGCATCAGCCGTGCCGGATTAAAGGACAGCCCCATCATCTCGGCGGTATTGGCAAAATCTTCAAACGGGTAAAAAATGGGCGTCAGAAAAAACCAGGCCAGGATGCCCACCTGCACAATTTGCAGCGTATCGGTGTAAAAGGTTTGCGCGGCCGACAATGCCAGCGCCAGCCCCAACATGAAAATCATTTGGGTGATCAAAATAGCCGGCACCCACAACACGTGGCGCGTCAGGCCAATGCCGGAAACATACAACAGTACCACCAGCACCACAAAAGAGAGGACAAAATTAACCAACTGCGAAAACATGACGCTGGTAGGCAGCAGGGCGCGCGGAAAAAAGACCTTCTTCACCAGCGAGGCATTTTGGGTGATGGAGACCGTGCCGCCCAACACCGTCCCGGCCAGAAATTGCCAGGGAATCAGCGCCACCAGGATAAAAATGTGAAAGTATTGGATGGTATTGTTGGGGCGCAAAATGGTAAACAAGATGGTATAGACCAGCATCATCAACAAAGGGTTGAGCAAGCTCCACACCACGCCCAAAAGCGAGTTCTTGTAGCGCACCTTCACATCGCGCAGCACCAGATTGCGCAGCAAGTAATTATAGCGAAACGTCTCCCGCAACTGCCCCCAGGGAGAGCGGATGGCGTCGGTGTCGAACACTTCGGTGGAATACAGCCGGTTAGAATCCATATATCAGGTAGTGCCAGGCACGGGACATAAAGCGTTGGTCATTTGCTGACCTGGCGTCCAGTGCCTGGCACTGTCAAATGCGTATCAAACGGGCGGGATTATAACGCAAACACGGCCGTAGACCCCATCCTCCCTTCGTTCTATTAACCATTGCTAAGTGTTCGGCTGTTCAGGTCAAATACCCGCTCACTTCAACACCCGAACACATTCTTCATACACGGCCGTGACCCGCGCCACATTTTCGGCAATCGTCACCACCGGTTGGATACCAGCCCGCAGAGGGAGCAGCTTATCTGGTTGCTCCACCAGATCGCGCAAGATAGCGGCCAGCGCCGCCGCATCACCAGGCGGAAAGAGCAGGCCATCTACCCCGTCACGCACCCGCTCCGGCAATACGCCAATGCTAGAGGCTATGACAGGCACGCCGGCGGCAAACGCTTCCTGTACCACCAAAACGGCCGTTTCATACCAGAGGCTAGGAACCACCACCACATCCAATTCAGCCAGAGCATCCCAGAGATTCTCAGGCAATAGGCGGCCAGCAAAGGTGATGCCGGGATGAGATGCCAGCATTTGAAGACCCGCTACGTAATCGGGAAAGGTTTGTTGGTCGCCATAAATTGTCACACGAACACCGTTATGGGGCAGACGATTGGCCGCCTCAATAAGCACATGAACTCCTTTTTGCGAAGCAATGCCGCCGATATAACCTATGTGCAGGTCGTCATGCGGCAGAGGTACTGGCGGCCGGGTTGGTGTGTGAATGCCATAGGGAATTACTTCCATGTGGTCAGCCGGTATGCCTATTTGTCTGTAGATATGGGCTGTAAAGTGGGAGGGGGTGATGAGGCAGTGTGCTTTTTTGAGGACGGATTGCAAACGGCCGTGCCGGTAGGCAAACAGCGGCGCTAGAAAGGGAATGGCTGGAGTAAAATTTTGGCGCCCCGTCCGCGCCAGGGCACAATGGGCACAATTTAGCCAGTAATGTGGCCCGGCGCACACGCTCTCGTCAAAATTGGTGAGCAATTGCGCATTGGCGCACACATACCAATAATCATGGAGGGTGATCACATAGGGCAAACCGGCCCGCTGTATGGCTTGCACCAGACTCAACGGCAGCCCCATAAGATGCTGGATATGGACAATCTCCGGTCGCTCCTGCTGCAATGTCTGGGCAAAGGTCTGGCTCAATTCAGGCTGGTGAAAATTGCTGCGAAAGACGGCCGTCGGGCTGCGTTTTCCCACCGGGATGCGGTAGATGCGTAATCCATCATCGGTGACCGGTAGTTGGTGATCGGTAATCGGGAGGGCGGCAGGGGTGAAGATGGCAACAGAATGACCTTCTTGTACCTGATAGCGCGCTAACGCCTGGGTATACAGTTCCGAACCACCCACTTTTTCGGGCAGATATTGGTGGATGAGGTGGAGGATGCGCATTTTTCGTGATGCGTGATGCGTGATGCGTGACCGCTTCTCACGGGTCACGCATCACGCATCACGGTTTACGGGCTATCTCATAATTTGCCAGGACGCGGTCGGCGACGGCCGTCCAGGTGTAAGTGGTTTCGGTTTTGGTACGGCCGTGCTGCCCTAACCTGGTTCGCAATGCTTCGTCCGCCAGCAGTTGGTGGATGGCCTGGCTGAGGCCGGGTACGTCACCAAATTGTACCAGCAGCCCATTCTGGCCGTCATCTACCACACCGGGCAGGCCACCGGCACGGGCGACGATGACGGGGACACCATGCGCCCACGCTTCCAGCAGCACAATGCCAAAGGAATCGGTACGCGAGGGCAGCAGCAGAGCAGTAGCCCCGGCCAACAAACCATGTTTATCGGCGTCGCTGAGGATGCCCAACGGCCGTACCACCTCCTTCTCGTTTTCATCCAGCCGGGCATAAAAGCGGTCAAATTCAGGAGATGTCTGGCCGATGAGCAGCAGGGTCACGGCCGTGCCCTGTCGCCGCAATGCCAGGGCCGCCCGCGCCGCATCAATCGCCCCTTTCTCAAAACTGACCCGTCCCACAAACAGCACATACGGCGGCGGTACGCGATGCTGCGCCAGCAAGGGGGCCAGCTCAGGCCAGGTTGGTAAGGGGTCTAAACCAGAGCCGACCACGTCCAGTCGTTTTGGCGAGACGCCCCAGGCAGCCAGGCCGTTTTTTTCAATTTCCGTCAAGGCCAAAACGCGGTCAGCGTCAACCAACAGGCGCAGTTGGTGTTGCATGGTGGAGTTGCGGGTAACGCGGTCATGCCCGGTGCCTAAATGGGCAAAAGGGGTGGCGATAAAGGGGATATGCTGCTGCCGGGCAAACTGCCACCCGATCAGCAGCGGCCATTCCCAGGAGATGTTGAACCCATGTACGATGTGGAACCGTCGGGACAACGACGATAGGGCAGCTTCCAGGTGGGTGATGGGCGGAATGTAACGGGCCATGCGGCTGAGGACGGCCGTCTGGTTGCCGGGCAGCATCGAAACCATGACCATCGCCTTACGCCAACCCATGAGCGCGGGGCGGCCGCCGGGAAACGGCCGTAACCCACAGCGAATGACCGTGACCCCCTCTTCTATAACGGCTGTGGGCCGCTGTGGCCCTGCGCCCTGCCAGAGCATTTTTTCCAGAGTCGCGGCGCCGGTCACGGCCGTAACCTCATGCCCCCGCCGCACCAATTCCGCCGCCAGCGCCGCTACATACCGTTCGCCGCCACCCGGAAAGGGCGGGTAGGCCGGAGATACCATCAGAATACGCATGAGCAGGTTTTTGTCTCAAAAATCGGCCTCCACCCGGCGTTGAGCGCGGGCGGGGATAGGCTAAACATTTTCGGTGGGTTTGCCTTCCAATTTTGCCAGCCGGTTTTCTAATTCGGCTAATTGTGCCTGTAGCTGACCATCCTGGTGCTGGTGCAGGGCGTCGAAGAAAAGCAGCCAGTCGCCATAGGTGCGGTTGACGGCCGTTTGCCGCTGCGCCAGCTTTTGCAGATAAAAAATAACCAGGCTGTGTGTTTCATATTTCAGGCGGTGCAGCCAGGCCCCCAACAGTGGGATGTTGGTGGGGCGCGCATCCAGCTTGATCTCCAATGTTTCCGCCATAGCATCTTCAATGCTGCCTGTATCTCGCCAGATCGGGTCATCGCCTGAGGCAACGGCCGTTGGCGTGGTTACGGCCGTTGGCCGCGGACGTTGCTGATTTTGCCGCCGCGCCTGGACAATCCGCTCCTGGTGCGCGGCGGCCATCTCTTGCAGCAGCGTCAGCAGCATATCATTCAGTTGAAACTGGCGCGCCGCCACTTCTTGCCAGTCTGGCTGTTCCTGCCCCGGCTGGAAAAGCTCGCTGCGCAGTTTGTTCTGGTACTCTTTCACCTGGACCACGCCGCGCCCCAGTTCATCTTTAGAAATAGCGCCCTGCACCAATTCAAATTCAATATCGCTTAAAACGTCTTGAGCGGTCAACACATTTTTCATATCACCTCATCACCCCATGCCGATCATTTGCCGGTACACGGCCGTGAACTGCCGCGCCATCTCAATGTGGGTAAATTTTTGTAGCAACCGCTGCCGACCGGCCATGCCCATCTCATATAGTTTATCTGGGGATTGCAGCAAGGTAAGCATGGCTTCGGCCAGGGCAGATGGCGCTTCCGGCTCCACCAGCAAGCCGGTGACGCCATTCTCTACCACTTCGGGAATACCGCCGGCGGCGCAGCCAATCACCGGTTTGGCATAATTCATCGCTTCCAGATAGATCAGCCCAAACGATTCATACAGCGATGGAGCCACAAACAGGTCGCATCTCTGGTAATGCTGCTGTAATTCGTCTTCGCTGACCGCGCCGGTAAAGTGGACACGCCCGGCCAGTTCCGGGTGTTGGCGCTGAAAGGTGGTAGCATAATCGGCGCCGTGTTTAGCCAAAAAACCATCCTGGTGGCTGTTATCGGCGCCCACAATCACAAACTGGACGTGTGGCAACCGCCCGGCCACGCGGGGAATAGCGGCGAACAGGTCGCGGATGCCTTTGCGTTTTTCCAGCCGCCCCACATAAAGGACGGTGAGAGTGTCTGGGGGATTTTGCTGGTCAAACGGCCGTACCATTTCCTCCGGCGCGGGCACAATGCCGTGGGGGATGATGGTCAGGCGGTCGGGCCGGGGGGTGAAGTCATACACTTTTTGCACGGCCGTTACCGTTGCCTGTGAATTGGGGATCAGGTAGGCCGCGTGCTGGATGAAGCTTTGTTCCATTTCCCCCAACAGACGGGAGTCGGTATCGCTGTTTTGCTGAATACCGGCGATTTGTTTGACGGCCGTTTGCAGCCGCAGGGCCACCGGAATTTCGCCGGACACGGCCGTGACCAGCCCATCCATCTGCCACAGAGGCGAATCTACCACCTGAATGCCGTCATTCAACATCAGGCGGCGCACTTGCTCGTAGACAGCATGGCTGTAGTTGAGGGCATTGTGCAGGCGAGGAAACAGGCGGTAACGGCCGTAACGCCGCGTCTGAAAAGGCGTCTGGTGAACATACGCGCCATCATAAAAGGAGACCGCGTCGCTTTCGCCGCGCGTGATCACGTGGACGGCGTGCCCCAATTCAAACAACCCTTGCGCCATCAGGTGGGTGTGGCGGCCCACCCCTTCGTACTGGTGCGGCGGGTAAGCCATGCTCAACAGACAGATACGCAGCGGCGGCTCCACCAGCGTAATTTGAGGCTGCCGCCCACTGAGAGGATCGACAACGGGCTGCACGGCCGAGGTCTCATTTTGAAAAGGGAGAATGGGTTCGTTTGGGTGGGGCATTTGATTGATTGTTTCCAGGGACAGCCGTTTAACCGGGCGGCGCAGGCCGTAATAGGAGCCGCTGAGCGCCCCCCGCGCCTCTTGCAGCCGCATCCGCCAATGCTGCCCGGCAGTAATGAGTCGCTGGCGGCGCAAATAGGAATACCAGAGCAGATGGCCGTGCCACAAATGCAGGCAGCGGCGGAAAATGTCGCTACGGCCGTTGCCGCCCAACGGCCCATTTTTCAGGCTGAAATAAAAGGCGGCTTTGGTTTGAATCCACCAATTACCCAAAGAGGTATTGACGGCGCGGTTGCGGCTGGAAGCGGGTACATGGTAGACCACCGTCTCTTTGACCGGATGTACCAGTTTGCCCTGGTTCACCAGCCGCAAGGCCATGTCAGTATCATCGTAGACCCATTGGTAGAACTCGTCAAAACCGCCCACCGCCAGCAAATCCTGGCGGCGAAAAACCATGTTGGTGCCCATCATACGGCCGTGCCACTGATACCCCTCACCCGGCGGCACAATGGCTTCCAGCCAGGAACTGCGCACGTCCACCTGCTCTGCCAGCCCGGAGGCGACACCAATGTGGTGCTGGATGAGTGGTTTGTCTGGGTGAATGCGATAGACCTTGCCGCCCGTTCCGGCCAACTGCGGGTCGGCAAAGAGACGGTTGAGCTGCGCCAGCCAGTGGTGGCTGGGCACAGCATCATCGTCAATAAAGGCCACCAGGTCGCCGCGCGCCGCCAGCAGGCCGATATTGCGCGATTGACTGAGGTTGGCGGTGGGGCAGCGGTGCAGGCGAATACGGCCGTCGTATGCCGCCAGCATCTCCACAGTATTGTCTCTGGTTGGCCCCACCACCACAATCACCTCAAAATAGGGGTATGACTGGCTTTCCAGGGCGCGCAATAAGGTTTGCAGCGGCCTGACGCGATCAATGGTGTTCACCACCAGCGAAAAAGTATGCTCAACCATAGAAATGGATCTGCGAAGGGCGCGAAGATGTGCGAATAGTATTCCCTCTGCGCCTCTGCGTCTCTGTGTTGACCTTATTTGCTGTGGCCGGTCTATGACCGCGCGACTTCTGCCTGATCTTGTTCATATGCATTCAATGTTTCCAGCAGGCGCAGACGGTGGGTTAGCTGCTGCGCCACAAGCTGCTGCATCTGCGCCATTTCATCCAGGCGAGCCACATGCAAGGTGTTGAGCCTGGCCTGCAAGAAGTAGTCGCGCAGGGTGAGGATGCTGAGCGGCCGTTTCACCAACAGCCGCCACCAACGGCGCACGGCCGTTTCCGGCGACCGGTCGGTGGGGTGGCGGAAATAGATACGCGCCAGCAACTCATACTCTTGCTGGCGAAGCGTTTGCAGCAATTGCTGGCTGGCAACCAGTTGGGCGGCCGTATCACCGGGCTGCTGCCACTTTTCCCAGGCGCGCCGCGCCAGTTCGCCAAAACCCACGCTGAGGTGACGGGACTGGGCGGGCGGCGTGGCCATATCCAGATCGCGCTGGCGCGCGGCCAAAATAGCCGGCAAATGGCGCACGGTGTGGCGGGCGGCGATCAGGCGGCCGATGGTCTGGTCGTGATAGGCGTCGGCGGCAATAGCGTCCGTTTCCGCTTGAAAAAAGGGGGTCAGGTCGGCGGCAAAATGTTTACAGATGAAGCGGTAGCGGGAACGGTGCTGCTGGATGGTATGGCGCACCGGCTCTTTTTGCCACTGGCGGCTGCTGAAGAGATGGGTGCCGGCCAGCGCCGGGGTGTAAAGGATTTCAAACCCCTTGTGGCGAGCGCGGTAGCAGTAGTCGCTTTCTTCAAAGTAGGCGGGATAAAAACCTTCGTCCAGGGGGCCAACCTGTTCCCAAACGGCGCGGCGCAGGGCAAACAAGGCGCCGGTCACGTAATCGGCAGGCTGCGTATGGCCGTCAGCGGGTACGGCCGTCAGGTGTAACCCATACCCGGTTGGTTTTTGGATGGCGGCGCCGGCGTGGTTAACGGAACCGTCAGTGTTGTACAGGGTACCGCCGAGGATACCGGCGGTGGGGTGTTGGGCGAAGGTGGCGGCAACGGCCGTGAGCCAGCCCTCATGCACCAGACAATCCTGATTCAGCAGCAGGAACACGTCACCCTGCGCCGCCTGCATCCCGGCATTCACACCCCCGGCAAAACCGAGGTTCACCGGCTGGGGCAGCAGGCGTACCTGAGGGAACTGCGCCGCAATGAGCGCAGCCGCGCCGTCAGGCGAGCCATTGTCCACACAGATGATTTCGTGGAGGGCGGGGGTGGCGTGTTGGGTTACGGCCGTGAGGCATTGCCCAATGACATCTTCTCCATACCACACCGGAATGATGACCGAGACGCGCATGACGTGAATTACTTTGTTACCAGGGGCAGAAACACCTGCCGATCAGTAGGAGAGGCAGTGACGGTATTGGAAGTGCCAATGGTGACGCCGCTCCCGTTACGGGCTTCAACGCGAATGGTGTAATCGGCATAGTTGGTGAGGCCGGTGAGGGTAACGTTGGTGTTCAAGCCCACCGAAAACGAAGTGCCCTGCGTGGGGGGAACCGCGCCGGGACCGGGCGTGACCAATACCTGATACTGCTCCAAACCGATCAACAGGCCAGGCACGGCCGTCCAGTTCAGCCGCAATAAGCCATCACCGGGGCTGGCGCGTAGGGTGAGCGGCACAAATTCGTCCGCGCCCACATCGGGCGGGGGCAGCAGGGTGCGGCTTTGGTTGTCAATATCTACGGCCGTGCTGCTGCCCGTCGCCTGGTTAATGGCCGCCGAATCGCTGGTAATGTGGTAATCATAATTGGGCGCGCCGGGTGAAAGAAAAGCGGGATTACCGCTCAGGTTAGTCCCAGAACCATTAAAAACACCGCCGCCGCCAGTATCGCTGGTATTACCAAAAAAGAGATTCTTGTTCAGGTTGACAGTATTACCCGGTTGCGCATGAATGGCGTTCGTTGGGGAGTATTCGGTATGTTCGGCAATGATGCTGTAAGAGAGGTTGATACTGCCATTGTTGATAACTACCAGTCCGGTACCCTGCATGGGCGCGTCCCCCAACCGGTTGCGGGCAAAGGTGGAATGGGTAACGTTGATATTGGCGAAGTTGGCAAAAATGCCACCGCCGCCGCCACCGGGCAGCGTGCCCTGGCTGCCCATTTCCGCCAGATTATCGGCAAAGATGGCATTAGAAATGTTCACCTCAGAAAAACCGGCGATGTAATAACCGCCACCGCCGCCGGAACCGGCGCGGATCTGGCCGTTGCCGCCACGAGCGATGTTATGGACTACCCGTATCCGGTCCAGTTCAATATCGGCCGTGCCGGTGGAGATACCGCCGCCCAGGGCCAACCCGGAGCCTGGGTTTTCATTACGGCCGTTGCCCCCCAACGCCAGGTTATCAACCATATTCATGTCTTTCAGAATGAGCTGGGCAACTTCGGCAAACATACCACCACCAAAGGCACCGCCTGCGTCACCATTGGGCGTATCTCCCCCAATGGCCTGGTTATCATAGATTTCCAGGTGATGGGCGTTGATGATGCTGCCAATTTGAAAAGCCACGCCTCCTCCCTGGGCATCAGAATTGTTGTTGCCGCTCACGCTGGAGCCGTTCGAATTGCCGCCTACGGCCAGATTTTCGCGGAAGGTAAGGTAACCGCCGCTCATATCTGTCTGGAATGTGTAAAGGCCACCACCAATGGCATACCCGCCCCGGTTGAGGCCACTGCCGCCACGCGCCTCGTTATTTTCAAAGAGGATGTGTTCCAGTGTAGCCGGATTGGTAGCGCGAATGGCCAGGCCACCGCCGCCGGCCGCTCCGCCATAGTCGTTATTGGTGCTGCCGCCAATGGCCTGGTTGTTCTTGAAGATCATGTGCCGCATGGTTGTCTGGGCACGGTCTACCAAAATGCCACCGCCAAAGGCAAAGGTGACATTATCTGCGCCGCTGCTGGCCCCTTGCACCCGCCCATTTTGAATGGTGAACCCTTCCATATGCACGGAACCGCTGCTGTTTGTGACCGAGTAGATGTACAAGACCCGCTGTGTATTCTGACCATCAATGGCGGTTATATTGGCAGCGGGGTCGGCGTTGATCCAATTGCCGTTGGCATAACCGCCTAAAACGGTCAGGTGTTTGTTTTGGATGCAAAGGAAAGCGGATTGCACGCCCACAGAACAGCTCTGGCTGCCTGCATAGGTTCCGGCTGCGACCAGGATCGTATCTCCATTCGCAGCCAGGTTGACGGCGTGTTGAATGGTACGGCAAGGCTCAGCAGCCGAACCACACGTGGGGCTGTCGGCGCCGGTAGGCGAGACGCGGTAAGTGGTGGACTGCGGGGCGGCAAAGATATTGGTTATGACCAAAAACGCCGCCGCCATACCTGTTAACAACAGCAATTTACTAGAACGCTTCATATAAATCAGTCTCCATAAGGCTGTTACTACTTGAGAACGTAATAGGTGTAACTGTTCCAGGCAGGGCCGGCCCAGGTGTCTGGCCTGATTTCTTTGACCACGCCGCCAGCCTGTGCCAGCAGCGCCAGAACTTCCTCCTGGGGAACGGCGTGCATTTCCATGCGCGGTTGGAATGGTTTGTCGGCGGGCGGTGGTGGTGGGGTTGGGGCGAGACGGTGACGGACACGGCCGTACCAGTGACGCACCCGCTGCCAGGGTGATGGGCGCAGCGGCGCCGGCAAGTCCGGGCGCGGTGGTAATGGGTTTACCAATGAGGATGGCAGTTGAAAAACTAACAAGCCACCAGGAGCCAACACCCGCATAAATTCCTGAATGTAGCGGCGACTGTAGGTGGGCTGCATGTGTTGTAAGACGATCACGGTGTAAATGAAGTCAAACTGGTTGTCGGTAAACAGGCTTAAATTATCCGCTTCGTTCAAGTGATAATGACATTTATCCCCGTGACGGTTAAAAGTCCGTGCCGCCTCAATCATCGAAGGGGCAATGTCCACGCCGTGACATTCATCAAAATGCAGGCAAAGGGCCTGGGTGAGCCGACCAACACCACAGCCAAAATCCAGGGCACGGCCGTGACGCAGTTCAATGCCCAGCGCCTTGACGATTGCCATTTGTTCGCCTATCTCTTGCTCTCCATTTTGGAAAAAGAGATCGGGATCCCACTTGCCCCCTTTTAGTTCTGGCACGGTCAAAATGGCCCATAGCGGGTCTTCCGCGCCGTAGGCGTTCCAATTTTTTTGTAGTTCCTTTAGTTCCATTGTTCTGTCCTGAAAATAGTTGCTGGTAACTTACACCTGCAACTAGCCACCATCAACTATCTTTCAAACAACTGTCGCAGCCAGCGACGGACGGTTATGCGTCGCAGGCGATGGCTCAGTTTGATGCCGTACCAGGTGAGCATGGGAAAGCGGGTGTGGTGAATTTGATAATATCGCTTTTCCCACTCCTCGTTCAAAGCACCAGCCTGTTTTTGCAATCGCCTTTCACCGAAGCTCAATTCAGGCGGTCTGGGAATATCTAGAAAATCTAAGATGTCCACGGCCGTTTGCTCGTAATTGTGAACCAACTCTTCGTAAATGACTTTGAATGGCTGGATATTGTTTTCTTTAAAGTATTTCTCCCATCGCGCTTCTGCCTTTACCAGGGTTCGACGTAGTCGTTCTATGCCCTTGTATGTAAATGATGGCGATTGGGGAGAAATGTGGGTTCGGCTGGAGATAGCGGCGTTGCCTTGTTCACCCCAAACATCTGTTTGCAGTGCTTTTGACCAAGAAATAGCCTGTTTCACCTTATCCTGGCGAATGAGCCAGATGTAACGCGGTTCATAAAATAGGGTGTCTAGCAGTTGTTTTCTATTCAGATGGCGATAAGCAGGTAATTGGCGATAATTTTTTACAATTTGCGAGAGGTACGTATCCATGATGGTTATGCCAAAAACGCCGTTAGGGGTACTGCCAAATTGCAGAACGAAGTCTCGAAATTCGGGCAGTGTCATCTGGCCGTAAATCTCAGGCACATGGCCCACTTCATTGGGCAAACGGCCGTGTGCGTCGCAAATGAAATACTCATCCGGCTTACCGGCGATGCCCGTATTGGTGAGCGCCTCACCCAATAGGTGGGTGCCGCTGCGAGGCATAGCGCAAATGATATAGGAACGGGTGGGCGTCATTTCTTCCATCGTTATTTGATTGTAACCCAGTCAAGCAGAAAACCTAAGTCACGGCCGTCGGCATTTACCCCCAGCGCCGCCGGATTGAACGTTTCGCTCACCAGACGCAGCCGGGAAAGGCCATCGGTGGGCGCCGGTTGGCCGGTGAAGGTGTAGGTTTGCCAGGTAGCATCCGGGGTGAATTGGCCGATTTCACGGCCGTCCAGCCATACCGTCACCGGCGTGGGCGGTACTCCCTCCGGGCGGAAAATTTTGGCGTTCAGGCTGATGGTCAGCGGGGCATCGTCATCCAACGGTAATGCCAATACGGCTTCCTCCTTTGTCCAGCGCATGGTAATGTCACCCGGCAGCGGCTCTTTTGGGTAAAAACCGGACTCAATATAGGCAGCATCCAATGTGCCCACATCTATATACCAGGAGGAAACGGCCGTCTCCAGCACAGCAGCGGGGACAACGTCATAGATCTCAATGCCATAATAAACGGTCTGGCGTTGGGCGGGATACCCTGTGAAGGTGTTTTGCAGCATGTCGAGTTTAAGCGGAAACATAGCCACAGGTTTCAAAGCAAACATCTGGCGCACGGCCGTGGGAATGGGGTCAATGGCGATAAACTGCAACGGCCGTCCCCGTTCCGCCGCATAAGCCGCCATCTCCTGCACAAAAGCGGCCAATTCCGGGCCATCGCTGCGAATGGTGGCCACATCGTGCCCCCACAAAAAGCGCAGCGGCGTACCTACCCGGTCGGCAAACAGCGCTTCCGGCGGCTCGCTAATAATGATCAGCGCCTCCGGATCCAACAAATCGTGAAAGGCAGTTAATTGGGCCACCGCACCCGTAAAATCAGAGCGGGGCAGCACATACCGGGCTTGAAACAACAGGCCGGCTGCCAGTAAGACGGTCAGTGCAGCCGCTCCGATGCGCGCCGCCACTGTCAGACCCCGCGGCCCACGATACCGAAAAAGGGCGAAGAGGGCAACGGCGGCAAACACGATCAACACCGGAATCACCACCGGCACATACCGGCGCATGGCATATATGTGATACGGCGTATTAAAAATACGGTACACATATTGCACCGTTGTCAGCAGCCCTATACACAGGAAAAACCCCAGCCGCATCTGCAAACGGCGCAAGATGATCCAGGCCAGGCCGCCAGTTGCCAGCGCCAATCCCAGCGGCGTCAGATACCAGCCCAGGCGCAGCCAATTTTCACCATCCAGCACAGGCACACTTTGCCCACCGGGCCAGGTGTTATAACTCTGAACAGGCTGCCAAACGGGCCGGACAAAATAGGCAAACAGGCTGAGAGCCACCACACTGGCGGCCAGCAGCCACCGCAGGTGGGTTGACTGGGATATACGCTGCCAATACGCTCCCTGCAACCAGCCACGCCACCAGGCCACCGCGATAGCAACTATCCCCAACAGGCCAACCGCCAGCACGGCCGTAACCACCCCGGCCTGGTTCAACAAGCGAAAAACGCTGCTGTACGTATTCCACGTATACGGCCAGTTGAGCCACACCGCCGACAGCACCGCATGAAGCAGCAGCAGCACGGCCGTGACCCCAAACCACGTCCACGCCCGTGACCAGCCCCCTTGCAACCAACGCAGCCCGCAAAAAAGGGCCACCACTGCTACCAGCAGCGGCAGATCAATGCGCGTCAAATTGGCCGCCCCCAGCATCAGCCCGCCAAATACGCCCCAAATGGGATCGGCCGGATGGTCATCCCACAGGCGCTGCCAGGCCAGCAGCAGGGCAAACACCAACAGCAGCGTCAATGGTTCCGTAGTGGGATAGCGGGCAAAGAAGATATGCGTGGCGGTGATGCCCAGCAAAAAGGCAGCCAGCAAAGCAATGCTGGCGTCAAACAATTTGCGGGTGAGTAAATACACAGCCACCAGGCTCAAAACTCCCCACAACGGCGTCACCAACAAGCCGCCATACAGTCCCCCCAGGGCCACCCCCACCGCCAGCAGCACCGGATGAAAGGGGAAGAATTGAGGAATTAGCCGCGCCGGGTCAGCGTCATCTATGTACCAGCCTACAAATTGCAGGTAGCGCGTTTGCCATTCGGGCGGCTGCTGGCGCAGCGTGACGTCGGCGTAGCCACGCAGCAGGGGCGTCCATTCATCTTGAATAATGAAATCGCCTGTTTGGGCCAGGGTGGCAGCGATGTTCATATAGCCGCCGGCGTCGGCGCTGCCCATGATGTATTCGTGTGGCCGGAAATAAAGCAAGGCAAAGAGGGGCAGCAACAACAACAACAACCAATCTTGCCATGAAAGGGCGGTAAAAGAGGGGCGGAGAGACGGCCGTTGCCACACCAGCACCACACCGGATGTAAGAATCAACACGGCCGTAAGCCCTGTCAATGAAAACCGCCCAAACGAAGCCAGCAGCACCCCTACCCACCCGGCAAAAACCACCACACTGAGCAGCGCCACCAACACCCCTTCCAACCAGTCTAGTTTATGCGGGGTATGAGCGCCGGCCCGTTTGGCCCAAACCAGTAATGACACGGCAAATGCCGCCGCCAGTCCGATCAAAAAGAGGAGGGCCGTCAATCCATCAACCTGAAACATGCCTGACCTGCAAACTCATACTCATGTCGTCGTGTGTACCCACGACAACGGCGGCGGAGTTTATCACAAATTGGCGTCAGGCGTTCAGGCTGTTGATTTGCCGTTCACTTTCATACATATGAAAGTCACTTTCTTATGAAAGTCATTTTCGGATAAATGGCAGATAGACGCGGTGCAGCATGGGAACTACCGTAAACGGCAAGGGGGCAGATTCCAGGCTGCGGTCGGGGTCGTAGACGGTGACGTTGAAGACGCCGGCTTCATCTACGTCGCTGGCAGGGATCACGGCCGTGACCATAAACTCGCTCACATACGTCGTCGTCCGGCTGGCCCCTTCCCAGCGCACCACCGTAGAGGGCGTAAACCCCACGCCTTGCGCCGTCAGCGTAAAGGATTGCACCCCATTCAGGCCAGACATGGAGGGGCTGATGCTGGTGAGCAGCAGGCCACCGCCGTACTCATACGCGCCAATGTCACACGCGCCGTTGCGGGCAAAACCGCGCTGGTCGGTTGTAGGGCAATTCGTCGCCGCATTGATGGCCGGGCTGCCCGCCAGCAGCGGGATCGTCTGCGTAGGGCCGCCATAATTGCCCAGGGAGCCGAGCAGAGGGTTCACGGCCGTTTGCCCGGCAAAACATTCGTAATCATTCCCATTGCCCGTCACCCGCTGCGGAAATTGGATGTTGTGGCCGCCATTGTTCAGTTCATTGGTGCAATTTTGCTGGATTTGCCAGACGTTGCCGCCCGTATTCTGGCTGATAATCGTGTTGCGCACCATCGACGGCCCGGCAATGGCCCCTCCTACAAACCCCGCGTGATTATACGCAAAGGTGCTGTTGACGATAGTCGTATTGGTGTTGTTGCCAAAAGTCGCCGCCCCGCCGAAGCCGCGATGCCAGTCATCACCCGGCAGGTTAAGCGAATGGATCGCCTGGTTGCCGCTAAAGGTACTGTTGGTAATGGAGACATTGCCATTCCACACCCATAATGCCCCACCTGTCCCGGCTTCACCCGCCTGGTTGGCAATGGCCACATTATCCACAAAAGTGCTATTGCTGATGGTTAATGGCCCGTTACCCGCAGCCGACTGATGATAAATGGCTCCACCCTGGGCGCTGTTGCTGGCAGTATTGCCGTCAAATGTACTCTGGTTAATGATGGTGTGTTCCGTGCCTTCGGGAAAACTAAAAATAGCCCCACCCAATTGATTGGTGCTGTTGCCGGTAAAGGTGCTGCGTTCAATCAACAGTTCGCCGCTCAAATTTTTGGCGCCATCCATGTAGATGGCGCCGCCGCCCCCGCCGCCCGCCATGTTGTTGGCCGTATTGTTGCTGAAGGTGACGTTGACAGTGTGCAGGTCGCTGTGCAGCAGGTGAATGGCCCCACCATTTTGGGAATGGTTGCCGCTAAAGGTGCTGTCTGTGACGGTGGCTGCCGAACCGCCGGAGAGGTAGATGCCACCGCCGCCGTTGCCGCCGCCGGGAATGGCTACGGCCGTCGCCGTATTGTTGGTAAACGTACTGCCGCTAATTGTCACCGCCACCCCTGCGTCATGCGCACCCCAGCCGTTGGTAGCCAGGCCGCCGCCGTTGCGCCCGGTATTGCCGATGAGGGTGCTGTTTTCAATGATTAACGTACTCAACCGTTCGGCATAAATGCCGCCGCCATCTTCGCTGCTGTGGCCATTAGCAATGGTCAGGTTGCGGATGGTAACAGTGGCCCCATTTTGGATGTTAAATACACGGGTGCTGCTGCCGCCGCTCAGGGTGATAATGCCCGCGCCGTCAATGGTGGTGCTGGCCGTGATCGTTTGCTGGCTCGTCAGGGTAATGGTGTGTGCGCCGCCGCAGTTGAACGTCACCAACCCGCCGCCACTGAGCGCCGCTGCCAGGGCGCTCTGGGTGCAACTGCCCGGCGACCCATTGCCCACCACACCCGCTCCTTGCACGGGTTTTGCCAATAACAGCAGCAACAACAAAAGGGGTACCCATCGGGAAAAATAGAGAGTGAATTTTTTCGTTTTCATGGCCTGCCTCATTCGCTTCACATTCCGATGACCGATCACCGATTACCGATTACCGATTACGGAACATTGTGCGGGAGGCTACGGCCGTATTAAACCGGACTTTGGTACTGGAAAAAAAAGAGGCCCGGTAGGATTTCGTGGGGAGTAGCACGATACGTGACGAGTGACGAGTGATTTTCTCACGCATCACTCGTCACGCATCACGTATCAGGCTTTCACGGCCGTGATGCGCGCGCTAAAAATCCGGGCCGCCCCTTCCGCACGCGGCGCGTCTGCCAGCTCTACATCTGGGTGAGCCTTATCCCGGATGGAAATTTGCGAGAAGCCGGCAGCCCGCATCCAGGCCGCATAATCGGCCACATCTTCCGCGCCGGTGATGCAGCCGGCCCAACGCGACATATCGGCCCGTTCTTCCGGCGTAAACCGACCCAGCGTCACCATATCCGAGACGGCCACCTGGCCGCCCGATTTGAGTACCCGGAATGCTTCCTGAAAAACGGCCGCCTTATCCGGGCTGAGATTGATCACACAGTTAGAGAGGATGACATCCACACTGTTTGAGGCTACCGGCAACTTTTCAATGTGCCCATAGCGGAACTCTACATTGTCTGCCCCCATCTTCTCTTTGTTACGGTTGGCTTTTTCCAGCATCGCTTCGGTCATGTCTACGCCAATGACGTGGCCTGTTGGCCCTACCCGCTGCGCCGCCAGGAAACAATCAATGCCGCCGCCGGAGCCTAAATCCAGCACCGTTTGCCCTGGCTGCAAGGCGGCAATGGCAATGGGGTCGCCACAGCCTAAGGACATACCGGTCACATCGGTGGGCAGTTCACTGACGTCTACGTCATAAAGCTCAGCACCGCAGTAGCCATCACTCACCGTGTCGCCGCAACAACTGGCCGATTCGGTCGGCAGCAGTTCTACTTTGAATTCACTGGCGAGACGGCCGTAGCGCGCCTTCACTTCTTCGTGTATCTGTTCGGGTGTTAACGTTGTCATCAAGACCTCCATATTGAGTTATTTACATATGTCTATATGTTTGATAAAAAAAGAGAGCAAATACGGCCGCCGGCAGCCAGTGTTTACTCGCCTATTTCCACATGCACCTCAGGCGCAAAGACCTGCATCAGGTTGCCACAACACACAGCCACCGCGCCCTGGTTTAAGGAGTAATACACCTGCTTCCCCTCCCGGCGCGTATGCACCAGCCCGGCATCCCGCAAGATGCTCAGGTGATGGGAGACCGTCGGCTGCGAAAGATTGCCCAACTGCTCGACCACATCGCCCACGCACAGCCATTGGCAGCACAGCAGCCGCATGATGGTTTGCCGGGTTTCATCGGCAATTGCTTTTCCAAATATTACCGAGTTCATAAGTCACATATCGAAAATTATCTATATGTAGGGAATTATACGGGCGCTTTAGTTTCTGTCAAGGGTCTGTTTACGAGCGGCCCTGGGCAAAGTTGAACAAGTCACGGCCGTTGCGGTATTATCCCGACCATGACAAACCAACTTTCCCCTGACCTGACTCGTATTCTCGTTTCTGAAGTTACCATTCAACAGCATGTGTGGGAGCTGGCGCAGCAAATTTCGGCCGATTATGCCGGTGTGGAACGCCTGTATGTGGTGGGCGTCCTCAAGGGCGCGTTTATTTTCCTGGCCGACCTGTGCCGCCAGATCACCATTCCGCACGTGGTAGATTTTATGGCTCTGTCCAGCTATGGCAAGGCGGGCGCAGTTTCCGGCGCGGTGCGGCTGGTGATGGATTTGCGCGAACCCATTGAAGATGAGCATGTCCTCATTGTGGAAGATATTGTAGACAAGGGCCTTACCCTGAATTATCTGGTGGAAGCCCTGCAAGGGCGGCAGCCGGCCTCGCTGAAAACGTGCGCTCTGGTAAGGAAAGAACGGCAGCACACGGCCGTACCCGTTGATTACCTCGGTTTTGAAATCCCCGATGTGTGGGTGGTGGGGTATGGCCTGGATTATGCCGAACGCTTCCGCACCCTGCCCTATATTGCCGAATTGAACCCGTCGGTTTACAGGGCGTGAGCCGTTGACTACATCGGATTCAGAAATAAACGGATAATTCTGTCGGGTAATCCGTTATTTCCCCTATCCGTTGCAGTCTGAAGTCCGTAATCCGATATCTGACTGATGAATGAGCAAGCACCAATCACCGATCACCGATCACCGATTACCAATTACCGATTACCTCTTGCTCTTATTCTCATCGCCTACCTGTTGGTGACGCTGGTTTACAGCGTGGTCAACCCACTGTTTGAAGCGCCGGATGAACATTGGCACTATTTCACGGTGCAGTATGTGAAGGATAATCGGGCGCTGCCCTTTGTGGACGAGCCATTTGACCCCTGGACGGCGCAGGAAGCGGCGCAGCCGCCGCTGTATTATCTGTTGGGCACGGCCGTTATCCTGCCCATCTCTACTACCAACGCCCGTGACCAGGTGTGGCTGAACCCCTTCTTTTATGCCGGTGACGCGGCCCGGCTGTCCAATGTGAACCGGGTCGTTCATACGCCCCAAGAAGCGTGGCCCTGGCAGGGGGTGGCGCTGGCCGCCCATTTGCTGCGGGTGGTGTCGGCGTTGATGGGGGTAGGCACGCTGGTGTGCATTTATGGCTGCGGCCGTTTGCTCTGGCCGGATGACGCCCGCCCGGCGCTGCTGGCTACGGCCGTGACCGCCTTCCTGCCCCAATTCAACTTCGTCCACGCCAGCATCAGCAACGACCCGCTCATCATTTTGCTGGCTTCGCTGGCCTTGTGGCAGTTGCTCTGGCTATGGTTTCATCCGGTGACACGGCCGCGCCTGCTGCTGGTGGGCATCACCTGTGGTCTGGCGGCGCTGACCAAAAATGCCGGGCTGCTGCTGCTGGCCTATGCCGTCGGTTTTCTCTTTTTGCGCGCAGTTAAGACATCCGATTTTTTTAAAAAATCGGATGTCTGGAAGTGGGGATGGCAAACGGCCGTGTTTGTCGTCTTGCCCACCCTGCTCATTGCCGGTTGGTTGTGGCTGCGCAACCAGCAGTTGTATGGCGATTTCACCGCCACCGAACCGTTCATTCGCCTGGCCGAAGGCGACCGGGGCTACAACCTGTGGCAGGTCTTGGGCGAAACGGGCGGGCTGGTGCGCTCGCTGTTTGCCGTCTTTGGCTGGTTCAACCTGCTGGCCCCGGCCTGGGTGTATGCAGTGTGGGCGGGCATGGTGGGCACGGCCGTGCTGGGCGTATGGGTCGGGTGGCGCAGCAGGCAAAGCCATAGAGATTGGAGATTAGAGATTGGAGATTGGGTGAATCTCCAATCTCTAATCTCTAATCTCTCCGCCCCCTGGTTCCCCGGCTTCCTGCTCTTCCTCTGGCTGGCGCTGGTCTACGCCGGATTGCTGATGTTTATGCTGCGCACCCCGGCGGCGCAGGGGCGGCTGCTCTTCCCGGCAATTGTGCCCCTGGCGCTGGCGTTGGCCTTTGGCCTGACGCGCTGGCGCTGGCGGGGTGTGGATGCGCTGGTCGTCGGCCTGGCCTTTTTGACGACGCTGTACTGCGCTTTTTTTGTCATCCGCCCGGCGTATGCGCTGCCACCGCTGCTTGCCCAATTACCGGCAACGGCCGTACCCCTGGATTTAGATGTGGGCGAAGGGTTGAAACTGGTGGGCGTGGCGATGGAAACGGACACGGCCGTGCCCGGCGCCCCGGTCTGGTTTACCCTCTACTGGCGCGCCGACCCGGTTGCAGCCAGGCCACCGGAACTGGTGGCGGAACTGTTTGGCCGTGACCTGGCGCTGCTGGGCAATTACCACAGCTATCACGGGCAGGGCAAATACCCGGCCAATTTGTGGCCTCCCGGCGCACTGGTGGCCGACCGCATCGGCATTCGCCTGGACGGCACGGCCGTGACCCCTGTATTAGCCCGTCTTTTTGTGCGATTGGCGGATGGGGCGACGGGCACGGACGTGGCCGAAGTGAAAGTGATCCCGGCCGATTGGCCGGAAAGCAGCGCACCGCTGGCGCAGGTGGGGGACGGGATGGTGGTTACGGTCGTAGCCCTCAGCCCGCAAATAGCGCGCCCCGGTGATACCGTCCAGGTTGACATAACCTGGCAGGCGTTAGCCCCGCCGGGCATGAATTTGACCACGCTGGTGCATCTGGCCGAAGCGGGCCAGCCGCCGCTGGCGACGGGCGATAACCAGCCCCTTGCCGGGCAGTACCCCACCCGTGTCTGGGCGGCGGGCGAGGTGATTGACGATCAATACCGGCTGATAATGCCGGCAGATTTACCGCACGGCCGTTACCAGGTCTGGATTGGCATGTATGACGCCGCTACCGGGCAGCGCCAGCCGCTCTTTGTGGGCGGCGAACGGCAGCCGCATGATGTTTACCTGGCGGGGTGGGTAGAGGTCATTGAGTAATTGGGTAATTGTGGGGTGCTTTTTGTATAATCGGCATGGTGCGAACGATCTTTCCAAATTCGACCGCCGACGGCCGACCACGGACGGCAATTTGCCTGCCACAGGCGCTCTACGGTCAGCCGTCCGCCATCAGAGAAATGTAAAGCCCCGTTTCCAGAGAAAGTGAACCATATCATTGAAGGTGAAAACGATGTCCTATGTGAAGAAGATTGCTGACCATGAAGGGGTGAACCCGGCGAAGTTTTACAAGACGACGCTTTTTCGCGGTGATGCCCTGATGGTGGGGCTGAACTGCCTGGAACCGGGCCAGGTGCAAAGCGCCCACACCCATGATGACCAGGATAAATTTTATTTCGTGGCGGCGGGACACGGCCGTTTCCAGCTGGGCGACTCACACGTAGAAGCTGCTGCCGGGGAACTGGTCTGGTGTCCGGCCGGATTGGCGCATGGGGTCGAGAATGTAGGCGACGGCCGTTTGACCCTGCTGGTGGGTATTGCGCCCGCCCCTTAAGGGAGATTGGAGATTGGAGATGAGAGATTCAGTCAATCTCCAATCTCTAATCTCCAATCTCTTCCAGGCATATGAGGAAACACACCGTGACCATTGGCGGCATCACCTTTGACTGGCACATTGTGCTGGTCATCATCATTTGCACCATCATCCCTATGTTGGACTGGTATGGCCACAAGATTACCAACGTCAAAGCATATGACCGGGTGATCTGGTACTTCATCATTCCGGCGCTGACCATTACCCTGCTGTTTCGGGAGCCAATGAGCGATTACGGCTTTCGGTGGGGCAACTGGCGGCTGGGGCTGGCCTGGACGGCCGGCGTCTGCCTGGTCATGGCCGTCATTCTGATTGTCGTGGCCCGGCAGCCGAGCATGGTGGCCTATTACCAGCTACGCGCCCCCAAAGGGGTGCTGCCCATCATTTATTACACCGGCGTAGACCTGTTTGGCTGGGAATTTGTCTGGCGGGGGTTTATGCTGTTTGCCTTTGCCCGCGCCTTTGGGCCGGGCGCCGCTATCTGGCTGCAAGCCATCCCTTTTGCCTTTATGCACCTGGGCAAACCGCAAATGGAAACGTTCACCACCCTCTTTGGCGGCGTCGGTTTTGGTTTCATCGCCTGGCAAACCCAATCGTTCGTCTACCCCTTTTTCATCCACTGGTTCATTGCCGCCTTCACCATGCTGGTGGCGACGGGGCGCATTTGGTGATGAGGTGAGGGTCGCCTCCTCCCGGTCTTTGCCGCTTTCGTATCTTTGCGCCTTTGCGTTAAGGTCTTTGGAGATTTGATGGAGAGTATCACGCTGGATGTGACAGAATTTGCCAATGGCGGCTATGCCGTAGGGCGAGCCAGCCGGGGGCGCACGGTGTTTGTGCCCTACGCCATTCCCGGCGAAAAGGTGAAAGTGGCCATCCACACCGAAAAAAATAAGGTGGCCTATGCCCATTTGCAGCAGGTGTTGAAAGCATCGCCGGAGCGGGCGACGCCGCGCTGCCCCCATTTTGGCGTCTGCGGCGGCTGCCATTTCCAGCACATGGCCTATACGGCGCAATTGCAGGCTAAGCATGCGGTGGTGATTGACCAGATGTGGCGCATCGGCAACATGAAAGATGCCCCGGTCAGACCCACGCTGCCGCATCCGCAGCCGTGGGGGTATAGCATGGAGATGAACCTCAGTCCGGTGGCAGGCGGCGGCCTGGGTTTCTGGTCGCCGGCCGAAAAACGGATCATTCCCATTGAAAGCTGCCCCATTTCTCGCCTGGAACTGGTGGATTTGCTGCACGACGTTGACCTGGACCTGCCGGGACTACGTAAGTTGACGCTGCGGGTGGGGGATGATGAGGCGCTGTTGGCGGCGGTTGAGGTGGATGGCGTGGAGCCGCCAGAGTTGGAAGCCGACTTTCCGCTGTCGGTGGTGATTGTGCTGCCGGATGACACGGCCGTGAACCTGATCGGCGACAACTTCACCATGCAAACAATTCAAGGGCGCGATTTTCGCATCTCGGCGGGTTGTTACCTGCCGCCCAGCGCCGCCGGTATGGAACTGGTGGTAGACACGGTGCGGCGCTATGCCCGGCTAACGGGCGTGGAACAGGTGTTGGAACTGTACAGCGGCGTGGGCATCTTGACGGCCTTTCTGGCCGAAGGCGCGGCGGAATTGGTTGCGATTGAGATGAACCCGGATGCGGTGGCGGACACGGCCGTGAACCTGGACGCCGATCACGTTTCTCTGTATGAAGGCACGGTAGAAGAAGTGCTGCCGGAACTAGACATAAAACCAGACGTGCTGGTCTTGCACCCGCCCAAAGAAGGGCTGTCGCGGGAAGCGGCAAAGGTGGTGGCGGGTTTACGGCCGTCTCGCATCGTCTACGTCAGTGCAGATATAGCCACGTTGGCGCGGGACGGCCGTGCCTTTATCCGCGATGGCTACAATCTGGTAGAAATCCAACCCATTGACACGCGGCCACAGACGTTTCATGTGGATGTGGTGGGGTTATGGCAGCGTCAATCTTAAACGCCAAATAAGGTATAGAAGTATCTGGTATGCAAAGTTCAATGCTGCACAGCGAGAATGATATTCAGGCAATACGGGAGTTCATAACCCGCCTCGCGCCTCACTGCACCCTGGCTGACTTCGACGAACAGATGTTGCTGCCCACAGTCAAAGTCACTGTGCGCATCTTCACAGATGCACACAAAATGGTTGGTTTTGCCTATGTGGACGATTATTACAATCTCTGGTTTGAAACCGATGCCAATTATCCCTGTTTACGTGAATTGGAACGGCAGATCATTGCATGGGGAAGCGCCTGCATTGACAAACGCAACCAGGAAACCGGTGAGGCGAACACGCTGGATTGCTCATGCCGCACAGAAGATGCCCGGCGCATTCACCTGCTGGAAAGACATGGGTTTGTGCAGCAGCCAACGCGCACACGACGCTATTTACACCCACTTGATTTACCGATTATCACCTACCCACTGCCTGATGGCTTTTCGATCCGGTGTGTGCAAGGCGACGATGAAGTACAAAGCCTTGTATCCTTGCACCAGGCTGCCTTTGGCACAGATAATATGACCGTTGCGCAACGCCTGGCGATGATGCACACGCCACACTACCTGTCGGCAATGGATCTGGTCGTGGTTGCACCCAATGGCAAATTGGCGGCCTTTTGTGTTTGCGGGTTTGATGACCTGGATAAAAAAGTGGGATATACCGACCCCATTGGCGTTCACCCTCATTATCAAGGTTTGGGCCTGGCAAAAGCAGTTATCTCTGCCGGGCTACTGATGCTCCAAAATGCAGGCGCAATCAGGGTAGAACTCGGTACAAGCAGTGACAATGTAGCCATGCAGAAATTAGCGGAGAAGTCAGGCTTTGTATGCACATCTGAAAAACTGTGGTTCTCGAAGCATATCACATAGCCGTTGTTCATTATTTAGGAGATTTGATGACTCAAAAAGTAGCTATTATCACCGCCGCCGGGCGCGGCATGGGGGCGGCGTGTGCGCGAGAATTGGCGGCACAGGGATACACGGTGGCGCTCATGTCGCCTTCGGGCAGTGCGGCGGCGCTGGCGCAGGAGTTGGGCGGCTGGGGCATGGCCGGGTCGGTAACGGAACCGGCCGATTTAGAGCGGTTGGTAAAGGAGACGGTGGGGCGGTACGGCCGTGTAGACGCCCTCATCAACAACACCGGACACCCACCCAAAGGCGATCTGCTTGACATAAGCGACGAGTCGTGGCATATCGGGCTGGACATGCTGCTGCTCAATGTGGTGCGCATGGCCCGGCTGGTGACGCCGATCATGCAGCAGCAGGGCGGCGGAGCCATTGTCAACATCTCCACCTTCGCCGCTTTTGAGCCATCGCTGGCCTTCCCCGTTTCCTCTTCACTGCGGGCCGCCCTGGGCAGCTTTGCCAAGCTGTATGCCGACCGCTACGCCGCCGATGGCATCCGTATGAACAATGTGCTGCCCGGTTACATTGAGAGCTACCCCATTGGCGAAGAGACCCGACAAAAAATCCCCCTGCAACGTTCTGGCACGGTGACTGAAATTGCCCAAACCGCCGCCTTTTTGTTATCAGACGCCGCCGGGTATATCACCGGGCAAAACATACGGGTGGATGGGGGGATCACACGGTCAGTGTGATACAGGAAAGCTGGCCTGTCCGGTTAATCCCCAGGCAGGCCAGCCACAGGAGAGGCCGTCTTAAGCCGAACGCTGCCGGAAGGCTTGCACGATCATAATAATACCGCCAATGAACGCCCACAGCGCGGCTACCCAGATAAAGGTGAGACCCATACCCGGTAGTGAATAATCCCCGATCAAGATGAAGCCAAAGAGCAGGGCAATGACGCCCAGGATGCCCATGGCCCAACTACCACTGCGGAAGGCCATGATCAGGGCGACGGAGCCCTGAATGACGCCCCAGATGCCCAATACCAAAACAAATATCTTGGGCAGCGCCAGCGCCGAGGCAATCGGATACATCAGGATATAACCACCGGCCAGGATGCTGATCACCCCCATGAATAATTTCCAGGCCCAGGCTGTATGATCCTGGAACATATGCACCAGATCGAGAATACCGCCAATTATCCAGTAAATGCCTAACAGCGTCACCAGTAACATCCAGGCATCTGCCCTGGTCTTGGCCGGCGCCCAGAGAAAGACCGCGCCAATAACCAGTAAGACGATGCCCTGGATCAGTAACAATCCCCAGGGACGTGTTTTTGTTTCCATTGCTGTTGCCGACATGTGAATTTCCTCCTTAAACTTGTAGGTAAATAAAACTGATCTTGTCGAATACAACCCCGGATCAGGGCTGATGGTTTCAAAGTGAGGATGATGGTTAGCCACCTTGAGGGGTTGAGCCGGGGAAGTTAGCCGGGAGACGATCTCGATTGGTGTAACCGGCGCTGCCCAGGCTGGCGAGATCCATCACCGCCGCCAATACCAGCCACAAATAATCCAGCCCTTGCAAACCGCCTACGGCCGATGATTGTAGCAAGACGTACATCAGCGTGGTCAGCGGCAAAAAGAAGAAGCCCAGGCAAGGCACCAGGAACGTGCTGAACATGGCGTCCATCGTCACCGGGCGCGCCAGCCAGAACATGAGCAGTAACAGCCGCGAAAAACTGGCAATCACGCCCGTCAAACAACCTGCATTATTTTGTCTCATTTCGTTTCCCTCCTTTGCGAAAATGTTTCTAGCAGGTACTTTATCGCCTTATGACGGCACTAAAGTGCCTACTACGAACGATTTTCATTTGTTGTGTGGGCTGCTGCCCATGAAGTTTTCTGCAATTACGCCAGCCTGAATGGTAAAAGAGTGAAACAGCCGCCAACAGCGCCAAAAAGGTGCAAAAAGGGTGTGATCGGCTATTTACCGGCCCAAAATTTCTTTTAGGGCGGCGAGGAGCAGGGTGACGTTTTCGGGGCGGCTGTTGTGGCCCATGAGGCCGATGCGCCATACTTTGCCCGCCAACGGGCCAAAACCGCCGGCAATTTCAATGTTGTAGTTGTTAAGCAGGCGCACGGCCGTGTCCCGTGCATCTATTTCCGCCGGTACGCGAACGGTGGTCAATGCCGGAATGCGGTGGGCCGGGTCGTTGACGTGGCAGGCCAGGTCTAATTCCGTCAACCCCTCCCATAGCCGCTCGACGTTAGCCTGGTGACGCGCCCACCGGGCGGCCAGCCCTTCTTCCACCACCAGCCGCAGCCCCTCGCGCGCGGCGTACATGGAGTTGATGGGGGCGGTATGGTGGTAGCTGCGCGTTTTGCCGTCCCAATACTGGCTGAGAATGGACATATCCAGATACCAGTTAGCGACTTTGGTGCGACGGCCGTGCAGTTTTGCCAGCGCCCGTTCTCCCAATGTAAACGGGGAGGCACCGGGTGGGCAGCTTAGCCCCTTTTGCGAACAGGAATAGGCGGCATCCACACCCCACGCATCCAAAAAGATGGGCGTGGTGCCCAGGCTGGTGACGGTATCAATCAGCAGCAGGCAGTCGTGGGCGCGGCACAGGTCGCCCACGCCATCCATCGGCTGCAAGGCGCCGGTAGACGTTTCCGCATGAACCAGCGCCAGCAGCGCCGGGCGATGCGTTTCCACGCCTTGCCGGATTTCCTCCAGCGTAAAAACTTCGCCCCAGGATTTATCTATGCGACGCACATCCGCACCATAACGCGAGGCCATCTCCACCAACCGCTCGCCAAAGTAGCCGATGACGCCGATGAGAACAACATCACCCGGCTCCACCAGGTTGGCGATGGCCGCTTCCATGGCCGCGCTGCCGGTGCCGCTGACGGGTAAGGTGAAGGGGTTATCCGTCTGCCAGGCGTAGCGCAGCATCTCCTGAATATCGTTCATCACCTGGATGAAAGCCGGGTCCAGATGGCCTATTTGGGGCATGGCAATGGCCTGCAAAACGCGGGGGTGGGCATTGGAAGGGCCGGGGCCAAGCAGCAGGCGCGGTGGCACATCCAGTTGGGGGGCAAAAAAGCGATGGGTTTCGTTAATTGAGAACATGTTCTGGTTAACTCCTTTGGGAATATAGGGCAAGTTGGCAACTTGTCCTTCGGTTTTCATTTATGTGGGTGGGCTGCTGCCCGTGTTGTCTCCTTAAACCACCAATAATGCTTCCTGAATGGTACGCCCGGCGGGAAGGATTTTCAAGTAAATAAAAAGCCCGGCCATCTGGCCGGGCTTGTGGTTTCATTCAATTTTTTGCTGTCCGGAAAGCCAGATCAGGTAGCCCATACCGGAGTGGAAAGCATCTGTCCCAGCACTCTTTCCAACGCCATGGTGTGGCTGCAAAAACCGCGTGTGTGGAAGAAACTGCAATCACAATCCCACTTGCCCGCATCGTAAGTGACGCGGTGTTCCTGACCGTTATCTCCTTCCAGACGCACCGAGAACGAATCAAAATGGAACCGTTCCGGTTCGGCTGCATAAAACTTTGCCTTCTCAATTTTGCCAATCATTCCGTAGTCCATTTACACGCTCCTCTCTGCATTAGGGGTTGATAAAACAAAAAACGCACGCCAAATGCGTGCGTTTAAGACCAATTCAAACCTTTCAGATTTGTTTCTGAAATTGTTTTGTCAATCATGCGCCAAGTATAACTGATAGTACGGCCGTGTCAATTACCACAGCCCACGATTTACCTACGCTCTAATAGTCCCACCTGGGGCACGGTGAAGGTAAACGTGGTGCCCTGCCCCAGTTCGCTCTCCACCCACATCTCACCCTGGTGCAGTTCCACAATCCCTTTGGTAATAGACAGCCCCAGGCCGGTGCCTTTGGCCTGGCGGATGTTGGGGTCTTCGGAGCGGAAAAACTTGGTGAACAGCTTTTTTCGGTCTTCGGCCGAAATGCCAAAACCATGATCGCGCACCGAACAAACCACCATGGGCGTGACGCGCTCATTTTTGCCGTTGGGCATCAGGCGCGTTTCAAAACAGAGTTCCACATCTGTTTCTGGCGGCGAATACTTGCCGGCATTACTGAGCAGGTTGGTGAGTACCTGCACCAGCCGCCCCTTATCGGCTACCACCAGCGGTAAATCTTCCGGCAGGTGCAGATGTAAACGAATCCCCTTTTCATCAAACGGCCCCTGGATAATTTGCAGCGTTTCGTTCACCACTTCAACCAGCGAGGTTGGCGTCAGGGTAACGTGCAGTTTGCCGGTTTCAATGCGGGAAATATCGGTCAGGTCTTGAATTTGCTGGCTCATGCGGCGGATGTTGGCGGCAATTGTCTCCAGAAAGCCGCGCTGCTGGTCGCTCAGTTGGCCGGTCATGCCGGAGAGCAGTAAATCGGTATACCCTTTTACGGAGGTCATCGGGGTCTTGAGTTCGTGAGAGACCATGCTCACAAAGTCTGACTTGGCCTCATTGGCGGCATTCACCTGCTCCACCAGGACGGCGTTGGCAATGGCGATGGCGGCGTGGTTGGTAATACGCACGGCCGTTTCCACCATCTCCTCATCAAACGCATCCAGCCGGTCGCTCTCAATCACCATCACCCCGATCAGTTTTTGTTTGTGCAGCAGCGGCAATGACATTTGCGAATGGGTAGCAAAACTGGCGGCGATGTACCCCTCTTCTTCGTGGACATTGGCGGCCACGTAGGGCTGGCGGCTGGCGATAGTTTTGCCCACCAGCCCACTTTCGGCCGTGAGATCGTCCAGGGTGAAGGCGGGGTCATAGTTGCGATGAATCAGGCGTTGCGGACGGCCGTCTTCATCCACCAGCAAGATCGCCCCGGCCGACCCATTAAAAATCGCCAGCGTGCGATCCAGCGCCAGATTCATCACCGTCGCCAGGTCAAGCGAGGTGTTCAAGTCCCGGTCAAGCTGGGTGAGCAGCGACAACTCATTAACGCTCTTACGCAGCGCCTCATCCGTTTGCGCCAAAAGCCGCGCGTTTTCCATAGCCACCACCGCCTGGCTGGCAAAGGTAAGCAGCAAATTCTGGTCTTCTTCGGTAAATGGCGCGCCGTTGCGTTTGTTGATCAGTTGGATAATGCCCCAGGCGGTGTTATACCGCATCAGCGGCACGGTCAGCAGCGCCCGCGCCCGGAAGGTGGTGTCTTGCTCCAATTCGTCATACCAGCGTTTATCTTCCCGCGCGTCATTCACAATAATGGGCAGTCCGGTGCGCGCGGCCGTGCCCACCAACCCGGTGCCGGTCGGCAGCCGTTTGCCCACCAACCCTTCACTGGCCGGGCCGCGCGCCACCCGGAATTCTAATTCGCCATTATCCAGGTCGGTGACCATGAACGTGCCTGCTTCGGTATCTAACAACTGCATGGCTTTGTCCAGAATCAATTCCAGCAAAACAGCCAGGTCCATGGTGGTTGCCAGCGAAAACGTGACCTGGTTGATCACCTCAAGCTGCTGCGCTCGCGCCTGCAATTGGCGGTTTGTTTCCAGACGGGCCAGGGCGGTGGCGGTCTGGTCGGCCAGGGTGAGGAAGAGCTGCCGCTGCCGGGGGCGCAGGGTGATGTCCGGGCTGCGGTGGTAGGTGTAGATGACGCCGAGTGTATCGCGCCCGGCTTTGAGGGGAGCGGCCATCCAGGTATTACCGGCCTCAAATTTGCCAGTAACAAACTGGCCCCGGTCAAAAACTCCCAGGATACGCGGGTCGGTTACAATCTGGGTAATCCCTTCCCGTTCTTCATGCCGCTCGCCATCTTCCAGATAAAAGGCGGTGTAGTTTTGATTGGTGTCAGCGTCCCACAAATAGATAAAGAAGTCACGCAGGTTAAAGAGGCGCTCGTAATTGGTGCAGACCAGTTCCATCATGTCGTCCAGGGTCAGGGTAAAGTTGAGCGCCTGGGAGAACTGGCTGAGCATGTCTTGTTCGTAGACGCGGGCTTCCAGGCTGCGGACGACGCTGGCGCGTTCAAAGCCGATGAGGGAATGGTCGGCCAGGGAGGCCACATAGGCCAGTTCAGACTGGTTGTAAAGCTGGTTGTTGCCTTTGGGGGAGAGGGTGAGCCAGCCGAGCAGGTCTTGTTCGTTGTACATGGGCACGAGTACGGCCGTTTCCATTGTGCGGATAATCTCGGCTTCTTGTTGAAAGACGGGCGGCCAGGTGCGTTCTTCGGTCAGGTCAATGGCGCCGTGCATCCGTTTCAGGGCGGCGATAAGCGGAGAATCGGCGCCCACCAGCACGTCGTTGCTGCCGTAATAGCTGCGGTAGACGCTCATTTCGCCATCGGGCAGGTACAGGTCGGGATTGGCGTCGGGAATGCCCGTGCGCACGTAGAGCAGCATCATGGAGGCGACCTGGTCTTCGGTGACGGCCGTTGTCAATTCCCGGTTGAAATCGCGCAGCATGTTGTCCAGCACGGCCGGCTGTTTCAGGAAACGCTCTTCCACCTCCACCTGCAACCGGCGCTTGAGCGGCTCCACCACCAGCACCACCAGCACAATAAACAGGGTAATCAACACCGGGTTGTTCAAAACCGGGCCAACCAACACTGTCAGGCTGAACAGCACAATGGCCAACGCCAATACCAGCACCCCCACCAACAACCCATAGGTCATGCCCTGCCGCAGCACCTCATCTGTGTTCCACAACCGGTAGCGGACGATGGTAAAACCGATGGTAGCCGGATACAGCACGATCAGGGGGACAAAAAATAGCTGCGGAAACCAGGTGTTTTCAATGCCGATGGTGGCCGTGATGAAGTAAAGAATGATGGGGCCATACCCTACTACCGCCCCGGCCAGAATAATCCGCGCCTGCTGCCGGACGCGCGCCGACGGTGACCGCGTGGCCCGGTATGCCATAATAAGGATGGTGATGAGCAGCCCTACCGCATTCAATAAGAACAAGAGCCGCCAGCCATAGACAAAAGCCCAGGGGGACTGGGCATCAAAGAGAATCCACTGCGCCCACAGCCCGGCTGCCAGACCGGGCAGCAAGACAAACCATTTGACGAAGGGATAACGGGACACCAGCCGTGAGGGATGGGGGAAAACGGCCGCCAGCCAGACGCTCAGGCCGCAGGTCAACGAGAGGGCCAGCGTCCACAGGCGGACGAAGTAGTGGGTGGTGCGGGTATCAAACAACAAACCCACCGCCAGAGCGGTAAACGCCATGAGCAGGGCAAAAACCTGGGCGGCTTCGGTATACGGCCGTAGCCCAAACACCAAAACCCCCATCACCAACATAATCACCCCGGTCATGTAAAAGAGCCAGAACTGCTCCCCCAAATCCCACAGCGTAATGGGGATCAATAAGACATCTTTACTGCGTTCGGTCTCGGCAAAACGGGCGGGGAAGCCACTGTCTGGCGGCGGTTGCACCAGGGTGAAGGGGACGAGGCTGCCCACCGCTTTAGCCGCCAACACCGCCTGTACTTCGGCCACATTGGCTACCGGCGCCCCGTCTATGGCTACCACCCGATCGGGAAAGGCGGCGTCATCGCTGCCCTGCTGCGCCGGCCAGGACTCTTCGCCGCTGTCATTGACCACCAGATTAGGGTCAAACAAAATGCCAGAAAAGGGGATTTGCGTCCAGCGCCAGGTGAGGAACGGCAGCGACAACAAAATAACGCCACTGAGAACTAAAACAATGGTAACAATCCCACTGATGAGCCGAATTTGCCGTTCTTCTGTCACTATTGGGTAATTGGGTAATTGGGCAATTGGGTAATTACGCAATTACTCAATTACCCACTTACTAAATTACACCCTGTTGGGTCTCTCTCAACCAGTCTACCGCTTTATTCAACAATCCGTATCTGGGCTAATAATAAGCGATCATCCAGGATGTGTCCATCGGCGGCCAACACATTTTGTGGTTCTTTTGTCAGGGGATCAATCAAGGCGACGTGAATTAAGTAAACGCCGGGTGGCAGATTTCCAGGTAATGAGAGTAATACGGTATTCGAGATAACCTGTTGTGGCTGTAGGGTAGAAGCGGCAGGGGTGATGGGGGTCACGGCCGTGACTCTTGCGCCCATCCAATCCGGGCAGGGATCATCACACACACCCACCGCCACTTCATAATCACGATCAAGGGGGGCCGCCGCCTGCCAATACAGCGTTACAGCCAATACATCCCCTGGGCGCAGCACCCGATTGTTATATTCATACCCCACCAGCCGCAGCTTGTTATCCAAGTTCTGGTTCAAGGGATTGGGCAAATCTCCGGGCGCTGGCTGTAAATTTATGGCGCCTAATGGCAGGGCATCTCCAATCCCTGTTCCGTCAGCGGCGGTGATGCCCAGCCGGTAAGCGCCTGGGGCATAGAGGCCAATGCTCAGAGTGGCTTCGTCGGGGGCGATCATCGTTTCTGGCATGTGCAGGCGTACCGTATCCACAAAGCGGTCGCCCACCCGCCACTGGCTGCTGGGGAAGTTGCCCAGGCCAGGATGTGTGTCCCGCTGGGCGATCATCAGGTCGTCACCATTGATCAGATGGGCAAAGAGCAGGTAGTTGCCCGGCGGTTGGCCGGTCACTTCCCAATACAGTTTCACCACCAATTCATCCCCCGGCTGCACGGTTTGGGCGCTCAGTTCGTAGCCGCGCAGGTTGACGAAGGCGTCAAATTGGGCATTAGTGGGGTTGGGCACACGGGCATTGGCCGCAAATTCCGGCGGCCGGGCATAGGCCGGGCGCAAAAAGCCAAAGAGGGCGACGGCCGTGAGCAAAGCCATGAGTGCATTCATGATCCAGGCAAAAATGGAGATTGGAGATCGGAGATTGGAGATTGGTGAATCTCCAATCTCCAATCTCCGATCTCCCCATACCCAACCCCCCCACCGGCTCCACCCATAAAACGTCAGTATCGCCAGCGCCGGCAGCGCCGGGAAAAAGAAGCGGCCCATCGCCCCCGCCGGGCTGATGAGCAGATAGTTGAACAAGACGGCAAAGAGCAGGGCCACATCCAACGCCAGCAGGAACAGCGGCATGGCTGCCGGGCGCAGTTCCGCCCACTGGCGGCGCAGGAAAGGTACAGCCAGCCCCGCCAGACCCAGACCCACCAGCCAGCGCAACCCCAGGTACATCCATTCCGGCAGCGGAATCTGGCCGTAGCCAAACCGCCCCCACAGGCTCGTCCAGGTGTAGGGCAGTTCGTGAATGGCTAATCCCCAACTATCCGCCGGATTGCGCACCCCCCACAGTTCGGTCAGCCGTTCCACGCCGGTCGGTTCGCCGTAGAGCAGTTGGTTGCGTGCAAACCACCAGCCGGCCAACACGGCCGTGACCAGCCCCGCAATCAGCGCCACCTCCAGCCACAAGCGCCACGATTTATCGCGCCAGGCCACATAGGTTACGGAGACGGCAATCAACACTACGACGACTGCCAGGCTAAATTTGCTCATCAGCGCCAGCGCGTATAACCCGCCCAACACCACTCCCCAACGGCGGCTCAGCCCGGTGGGGGATTTGACCAGCACGACACAGGCATAGAGTACGGCCGTGCCGCTCAACGCCGCGATCACATCATTGTTAATCGCTCCGGACATGAACACAAACATGGGGTTGAAGGCCACAAAAGCGACGGAACCGAGGGCCAGGTACGGCCGTGCCGGCCAGATCACCCGCGCCAGCAGCCAGGTCAGCACAACTGTCCCTGCGCCAATGAGAATATTGACAAAACGGACAATATGCGCCGCCAACGCCTCGCCATGCCAGGGGAACGCCTCATCCGCGCCATGCAGATACAGGTTTTTATTGTCCCGCCCCACTTCCCAGTAGCGGTATTGCCAGAACGGGTTGAGCGGCGGCTCGGCGCACACCTCCCGCCCCGTCTCAATCCAGAACGTAGTCAGCGCCCCCAGCGCATAAAAAAGCGGCGGGTGATGCCCCTGTGCCTGGCAGGGCATTTCCCCCTGCACCGGCAGCCGGTGCAACTGGACGATGTGCTGCACAAAACGGTAATGACGTAGTTCGTCTGTGGCCTCATGGAGCGGATTGATCACGCTGCCCGCCACTGCCAGCAGCAGGAACGCGGCCAACACGATCCAGAGTGAGGGGGTGAGGGGGTGAGGGGGTGAGGGGGTGACTCTGTCAATCTCCAATCTCTAATCTCCAATCTCTAGCGTGATATGGTCACGGCCGTCGTCCGTCAATATCCGTTCACCTGTCATCGGATCATACAGGCCGAAGGCGACGGTGGCCGGTTGGGCGTCCGGGGGCAGGGTCAGGCGATGCTGCTGCACAAAGAGGTCGCCTGGCTGCAAAGTATAGGGGTCTACCCAAAAGCCATCATCCCCGGTGAGGTAACGGCCGTCGGCGGCCAACAACTGCCCAAAGATCGACAGGCGCGGCCCGGCATACACACCCGGCGGCGGCGGATTGCTGATGAGGTGGAACGGGGGCAGGTCTAACGGCCGTGCCACCTGCCACCCCAACTCTAAAATTCCCGTCGCCGGGTCATAGGCGGCGTGGACGTTGCACAGACCATTGGCAAAACAGACCGGCGTTTGCTCCGGCAGGGCCAGGGTCGTCTGCACCGGCGAAAAATGGCCGATGGTCGTCTGTCCGGCAGCCGGTTCCAGCCAATCGGTATATGGCGAAGGGACAACGGGCGACCAGTGCAGGCTGAGGGCAGGCTGCAAAAAGAGCGCCCGTTCTGGGTGATACCAGCGGGGGGTTACGGCCGTGTCTTCGTCCAGGTCAATCTGCAAGGCCACCTTATCCCATGGCCCATCCAACAAACTGGCAATGGCAAACTCTTCCAATCCTGGATTTTCATTCAGATGAGCCGCCAACTCATGCAAATCCGCCCGGTACAAAAAACGCACCATCCCCCGCTGCGGCCACGTCTCAAAATAATCAGGCAAATCACGGATGGCGATGGTGGCGATCAAAATGAAGGCCAAGAGCGGGAGAAGCAGAGATTGGAGATTAGAGATTGGAGATTTGGACGCTCTCTTCAATCTCCAATCTCCAATCCCTAATCTCCATATTGGCAGCGCCATGAGCATATAGATGGCAGGCAGGGCAATAATGGTGTGCCCCAGGCTGGCGGGGGGTACGCTGACAAAACCGGGCGAAATGCCGACCAGCCACCAGATGAGCAAAAAAGCAGAGGGTAATCGGTAATCCGTAATCGGTGAACCGTGATGCGTGATGCGTGATGCATGATGCGTGATTGGTAGGGGCGGGACAGGCGGGAGCGGTTTTTGCTTGCCGCGTAACCTTGTCCCCGCCTGTCTCGCCCATTCCGGCAAGGGTCTGAGGGTGTAATACAGGGCAATGAAAACGCCGCCCCACGTGAAAAGTGCGCCCAGGGAGCCAAAAACCGGGCGGTGGGGGATATTGTAGAGCCATTCGTCGTCGCCGTCGGCGTGGAACATGCTCAGGGTGGCAACGACGTGTTTTTGAATGAGGCTGAAGTCGCCGGCGCGGGCGGCAATGAGTGGACCGGCCAATTCGCCAACCCGCGCTTCCGCCTCCGGCTGGCGCTGGATGGTGATGAAAAGGGGGATGACGAGTACGGCCGTTACCACAAACATGAACACAATCCCCCGCCATTCGCGCCGCAGCAGCGGCCAGGCTACAATCGCCATATAGCCACAAAACGCCAGCAGGATCAACGGCACGCCCCGCCCGGCAAAGTAGACGTAGAAGCCTAAGGCCAGCCAGAAACCGGCTAATCCGTAATCGGTAATCCGTAATCGGTAATCCGTGATGCGTGATGCGTGATGCGTGACACCTGACACTTGATACCTGACACCCGTTAACGCCCTCCAGAAAAAGTAAAACGCCAACAATAATAAGGTCGGTGTGACAATCTGGCGCAGGGCGAAGCGGGAATACATGAGCGACCAGAAGCTAATGGCTAACCCGGCGGCCGCCAGCAGCCCTACCCAGGGGCCAAACAGTTTACGCCCCAACAGCCAGGTGAGGGGCACGGCCGTTAACCCCCAAAAGACTGATAACAGCCGCAGTCCCACAAAATTAGCGCCAAACAGCGCCAGCATGGGTGCATTCAAAATAAAGTAGAACCCTTCATTGCCGGATGCGTCCGGGTAAAACAACTGCCAGTCGCCATCCAACACCTTTTGCGAAATGACCAGCGAGTTAATCAACTCATCATCCCGCCAGCCGGGGGGGAAGTCGGCCAACTGCCAGACGCGGGCGGCGAAGGCGAGCAGGGTGAGGCTGACGATGAGGATTTTTTCCAGAGGTAATCCGTAATCGGTAATCCGTAATCGGTAATCCGTGATGCGTGATGCGTGATGCGTGATACGTGAGGGGTTCATGGGGTGATGGTAATCTCTTGGAGGGTGAAGTGGTCTTGGGCGGTGGGGGTGAGCAGGCGTTGGGTTTGCTGGCAGGCGGCGTCCAGGCAGGTATACCAGCCGACGGTGAGCGCATATTGGCCGGGCGGCAGGTCTGATGGGATGGCAATCTCGTGTAGTTGCAGCAGCAGGTCACCGGTTAACCAGCTTTCGCCGGGGGCCGCCAGCAGGTCGGCCTGAGCCACAGGAACACCATCGGCCTCGGTGAGGTGGGTGAAGAAACGGACATCTTCCACCGAGGCGTTTAGCTGCCACCAGGTGATCAGTTGTACAGTGCTGCCAGGGGCTACGGCCGTACCCACCACATCATACCCCACCAACGCCGTCGCTTCGCCAAACGGTACGCGGCGGGTTCATTGCCGTAACCGGCCGATGCGCCGCCTGCCACTCATCCAGGTTTAGCTGATAAACGGTTAACGGCCGATCCAGATCGGTGGCCGGTTGGGGCAGGGTCGTCAGGGGTACGGCCGTGTCCAGATACCCACGCAGTGCCTCCGACAATGGCGCAAAACCGGATAGGATGATCAGTGGGTTGGGAGCATGGGGGATGAGCAGGCCGGTTCGGCCGTCAAACCAACGCGGCCTCACCTGATCATTGGTCAACATCATCTGCGCCAGCGCCGGAGTATGGTATTGGCCAGGGGTGATGGTAGAAATGGCCACATCGGCCCCCTCCTGCTCATTCAAATAGTGCATCACGGCCGTCATCGCTGCCTCATATTGCACCCGCACCTCCGGCGCATTGGCCCAGGTCACAAAATAGGCACGAACGGTGATCACGGCCGTGCCCACAAACAGAAGAGCGATGAGCAAATTCGAAATTGAACGCGGATGAACGCGGATGAACGCGGATTTTTTTTGATTTATCCGCGAAAATCCGCGAAAATCCGCGTCCCATTTTCTGGCTGCTTCGCGTATTGCCAGCGCCGGGAACAGATATAGAACTGGCTGCATGCCCATTGCCTGGGTGGTGCTGAGCGATGCGCCTGTGACCAATACCGGCGCCAGGCCGAGAAACAGCCAACACAACGCCAGGAACACGGCCGTCCCGCGCAGATGAGCATCAGGCTGGCGTTTGATGAGGGGGCGCAGCGCCCACCAGCTTGCCAGCAATAAGCCGCCGCCGAACAACAATGCCCACACCGGCCCCCACAACGGCCGTCCCGGAATGTTATAGCGCCAGAAATCGTCGCCGCGCCAGAACAGGATACCGGCTCCTTCACGGGCGTTTTGCCAGAGGGGGGAGAGGTTGCCCTGGGTCACGGCCGTGAGCGGCCCACTCAACTCCCGAATCCGCACTTCCGCCTCCGGGTTGGCTGCCAGATACAGAAACAGCGGCAGGGCCACAACCGCCGCCGCTACCAGCATCAGCAGCACACCACGCCACATTTGGGAGACATACGGCCGTGCCGCCAACACCACATAAACCAACGTCAATGGAAACGCCAACCACAAAATGCGCGCCGGAATGTAGGTGTAGAAGGTGAAGCCGAGAAAGAGACCGGCGAAGGCGTAAGCAGTGAACGGTGAGCGGTAAGCAGTAAGCAGTGAGCGGTGAGCAGTGGGCGGTGGGGTGTAATGTGTGATGCGTGATGCGTGGTCTGGTTTCGGCAACCTTACACCTGACACCTGACACTTGACACTCCCTAAGCCTCGCCAAAAGAATAAGACAGCCAGCACAAAAAACAGCGGCAGCATAATCGAACGTAATGATTGGCGGGCGGCCATGAGCGGCCAAAAAGTGACGGCTAATCCGGCGGCGGTGAACACGGCCGTTTGCCAGTCAAACGCCCGCCGCACCCAGGCGGCCATGGCGGCAATGGTCAACAGGCTGGCGTAAACGGCCGTCAGCCGCCCGGCCAGATACGTGGGGCCAATACCGACCATCAGCAGGGCAGTTGCGTAGTCATAGAGTGGTTCACGGCCGTACCCAATGGTGAAATACACAGCGCGCGTTCCTTCCAAAATGGAGAGCGCCGTAATCCCATGATCCGCTTCATCGTGCGTCAGGCCGGGGGGGATATGGCTAAGGGCAAACAGGCGCAGGGTGACGGCCGTGAACAGCACGGCTAACATCCAGCCTAAAAATCGTCGTTGTGCCTGCATTCGCCTGCCTTCGTCATCCGTAATCGGTAATCCGTGACCCGTAATCCGTAATCCGACTTCGGGCATCGGCCTACGCATCACGAGTTACGGGTAAACCTGGGGATCATACGCAAAGGGTACAGAGCAGACAACTACGATCAACGGCCGTTTGGCAAACGCAAATAAAAACGCCACTCCTGTATCAGGAATGGCGTTTCATCTGTTGAGGGTCGGTTGGAATGGAAGCTAAGCAGCCAATGCTTCTTTCGCTTTATTGACAACGGCCGTAAATGTCTGCTCATCGGTCACTGCCAGATAAGCCAACGCTTTCCGGTCTAGCTGCACATTAGCCAGCTTCAATCCATGCATAAAACGGCTGTAGCTCAGGCCATGCATCCGGGAAGCCGCATTGATGCGGGCGATCCATAACCGCCGAAATTCACGGCGGCGCACCCGACGATCCCGGTACGCATACCAGTAAGATTTCATCATGGCCTCATTGGCGCGGCGGAACAACTTGCTCCGCGTACCCCATTGGCCTTTGGTCATACGCAAAATTTTCTTATGACGACGTTGGGTTGTAAACCCACCTTTCACTCTCATGCTTTATATCCTCGCATTTAGTTGGCGCTGGCGCTCAAGCCTTACCGCAACCGATCACCGTTCACTGATTACCGATTACCGAAACACCGAGGCCAGGCAGCGATAAACAAACACCAATAAAATTATCCGGCCGGCGGATTGGCCTTGTACTGTGTCATGTAAGGCAGCAGGCGTTTAATGCGCTTCTGTTCGCCTTTGCTTTCGACGACCAGCATCTTATCAAACTGCCGCTTAACACGCTTAGACTTACGCCGGCGCAGATGGCTTTTGCCACCTTTGGTGCGCACAACTAAGCCGCTTCCGGTAGCCCGAAAACGTTTAGCCGCCGCCTTGTATGTTTTCAGTTTGTACTTCTTTGTTTTTTGTTTTGCCATTTTACATCACCCTCATAAAAAAGCCCCCAGAGGGGGCGGATACACAATGCCATTGTGTGGTCACTTAGACCCTACAGATTTGTGGGCGTCATCAACAGCGTCATGGACCACCCTTCCAGTTTCGGTTCTTGTTCGATGGTCGCCAGTTCGCTCAAGTCACCGGCAATCTCTTCAAGTGTTTGTTTGCCTAATTCAGGATGCGTGATCTCGCGTCCTTTGAACCGAACCTGGAATTTTACTTTCTTGCCTTCACCCAACCATTGTTTAGCGCGCTGCACATGCACATCCTTATGAAAACCAGATGTGCGCGGCGTCAGGCGAATCGTTTTAATCTCGATCTGCTTCTGGTGTTTATGCGCCTCCCGTTCCTTTTTGGTCTTTTCATAGGCAAACTTGCCAAAGTCCATGATACGACAAACAGGAGGTTCTGCATTAGGCGCTACCTCAACCAGATCAAGTTCGGCGTCTTCCGCTAACTGCCTGGCCCTGGCAATAGGCACAACCCCATGATTTTCACCGTTGTGATCAATGAGCCTGACCTCACGTACCCGAATCTCCCGGTTCACCCGGTAACTGGTGGTTGAGGTTGTTTTATACGCTGTTTTACTTCGTCGCTTCCGAATATCTTATTCTCCGTTTTTAATGCAATTTCGACAAACCATAAACAAACAGCCCGGTCATTAGACCGGCGCCGCACGCGAGATAATAGCACAGGGCCGGAGCAGCGTCAAACTTTTTCGTTGGGAGCCAGAGGTGTGTCAGGTAATGGACTGCCCTCTAGCCCATCCGGGCGAGCAGTGGTGATGAAAACGGGTGTCACACGGTTAAACAGATCGGCCGGGCCATTGGCGGTGACGCGCACATAGTTGTCTGTGTAACCAACCCAGCGTAAGCCACCATTGTCGGCGCCAACGGCCGTTTCCCACAACACACCCACCCTCTGCCCCACCATCCCCTGATGAAACGCCAGGCTCAATTCCTGTCCCAGGGCGATCATGCGCCGCGCGCGCTCCTTTTTCACCGGGCCGGGAATCTGGTCGGGGAAGCGGGCAGCGGCCGTGCCGGGGCGTGGGCTATAGCTGAACACATGCAGCCGGGTAAAACCGATTGCGCGCACAAACTCCAGGCTATGGGCAAAATCTGCCTCCGTCTCACCGGGAAAACCCACAATCAGGTCGGTACTCAAATTCAGGCGGGGGACAGCGGCGCGGGCGGCCTGCGCCAATTCGTGAAAGCTGGCGCGGCTGGTGCGCCGCGCCATACGCCGCAAAATGGCGTCGCTGCCCGATTGCAGCGGCAGGTGCAAGTGGGGAAGCAGGCGGGGGTCAGCCCACAGGTCAAAAAAGCGGTCGGGCACATCCCATGGCTCCAAAGAAGAGAGGCGCAGCCGGGGCATGTCCGTGTGGTGCAAGATGGCGCGGATGAGGGTGGCTAAATTGGTATGGTTGGAAAGGTCACGGCCGTAGCTGCCCAAATGCACCCCCGTCAACACCGCTTCCCGGTAGCCCGCCCCCGCCAACGCCTGAATCTCTGCCACCACATCCCCCACATGGCGGCTTTGCCCGTCGCCCCGCGCCACCGTCGTCACGCAAAAGGTGCATTTGTTGTCGCAGCCATCCTGCACTTTGATAAAAGCGCGGGTATGCGCCCCCATACTGCCCGCCAGGAATTCACGCATGATCGGTTCCTGGTCAAAGACCGGCAGTTCCCGCCGCGCCTGAGGATCAAGCAGTTGCGCCAACTGCGCTTTGTGGGCATTCACCACCACCTGCCCCGCCCCCTCAATCCGTCCCACCTCTGCCGGGGCAATGGTGGCATAACAACCTGTCAACACAATTTCCACCGCCGGGTTGACGCGATGGAAAGCACGGGTATGGTGACGGGCATCACGGGCGGCCTCGGCCGTGACGGCGCAGGTATTGATGACAACCTTGTCCGCCTCGGCGGCATCGGTCACAATCTGATGTCCATTGGCCATCATCTGCCGCGCCAGCGTCTCCATTTCACTATGGTTCAGGCGACAGCCAATACTGTCTAGCAATAGTTTCATGGGGGCAATTGTAGCGGAGGGTACGGCCGTGCGCACATAAAAAACCCTTCGGCCGTTGCCGGCCGAAGGGTTGATGATAGAAGTGGCCGGCAGCGTGTTTGGGGGAAAATCATGGGGTGGGCTGCCTGCCGGGTGCTAGAATGAGTTCTGTTTAGCGTTTACGTCTATCAAAAGTTCCCCCGCGCGCAGAGGCGGTGCTGCTCATAAACATCGTAGCCGGTAAATTGAACCCATGATTTTTCAAACGTTCCTCACACATTGGCCGGTTGCCGCCGGGCACATATTCACCCAGCACCTTGCCATTCTGGTCTTGTCCTGTCTCCTGAAACTTAAAAATGTCTTGCATCACCGGGGTATCCCCTTCCATGCCGGTGATTTCGGTGATGTTGGTAATTTTGCGGCTGCCATCGCGCAGCCGCGCCTGCTGCACAATCAGGTGAATGGCAGAGACAATCTGCTTGCGCACTACCGATAGCGGTAAATCCATGCCGGCCATTAACACCAGCGTTTCCAGGCGGGAGATGGTGTCTCGCGGGGTGTTGGCATGAACGGTGGTCAGGCTGCCATCGTGCCCGGTGTTCATCGCTTGCAGCATGTCCAACGCCTCGCCGCCACGACATTCCCCCACCACAATGCGCTCCGGGCGCATCCGCAGCGAGTTCATCACCAGGTCACGCACAGTGACTTCGGTATCCCCTTTGCGCGATGGTTTTTTCGTTTCCAGGCGCACCACGTGCCGCTGCTGCAAGCTCAGTTCGGCCGCGTCTTCAATGGTAACAATACGGTCGTTATCGGGGATGAAGCTGGAGAGAATGTTGAGCAACGTTGTCTTGCCGGAACCGGTGCCGCCGGAGACCACGATATTGAGGTGGGACTTCACACAGGCTTCCAGGAATTCAGCCATATCCGGCGTTAGCGTACCGAAGCGGATCAGGTCTTGCACGCCGAAAGGGGTTTTGGAGAATTTGCGGATGGTGATGTTGGGGCCATCAATGGCGCAAGGCGAAACAACGGCATTGACGCGGGAACCATCCGGCAGACGGGCGTCTACCAGTGGCGAATCCGGCCCCACGTACCGATTCAAAGGCTTGAGAATTTTATTGATGACCCGCTCGACGTGGGCGTCGTCGGCAAATTTGATGTTGGATTCAATAATACGCCCCTTTTGCTCCACAAAAACCAGGTCGGCGCGGTTGACCATGATTTCAGAGACGCTGTCATCTTTGATCGCTTTTTCAATGGGGCCAAAACCAAAAATTTCGTCCAGCATGTCCTCAAAGAATTGCCTTTCATCGGCAGGAGCGATGTTAACCCGCTGTTTGGCCAGGTTGTAACGATCTTCAATGAGTTTGATGGTCTGGGGATTACGTTCCAGAATGATGTTTTCTGGTAGGGATTTTTCAATTTTTTGGGCCAGCCAGAGGCAGGTCTTCACGCGCTCGGCGGCATCTGTTTGTTGAGCCATTCTATTTCTGCTCCTTCAAGAAATTAACGCAGAGGCGCGGAGGCGCAGAGAAAATTTTTGCGCTCCTTCGCGTACTTTGTGGTCATTGTACGAACGGCCGTACCCCTTCCCAATAGGGCATAGCTACCATGTGGACAAATTTCCTATGCCTGGGTAAGCTACGCCGCATGACGGTTCACGGCTCACGGTTCACGGATTACGGATTACGGTTCACGGTTCACGGATTACGGTTCACGGGTTACGGCTTCTGGTTGCTCACGGCCGTACTCCTCCTCCTAACCCTCACCGCCTGCCGTTCCACCAACCTGCCCGAATTGCCACCCGCCGAGATTGTGCAAAACGCCGCCGACCGCATGAATGCAATGGCCGGCTTCCGATTTGACATCAGCCGCGAGGGGGCGCCCGCTTACCTGGACCCAGACAATATCCTCTCCTTTCGCCGGGCAGCCGGGGCGTATGTGGCCCCGGACAAAGCCGCTGCCACCGTGCGCGTCATCGGCCCCGGCCTGATTACCGATGTGAACGTGGTCAGCATTGCCGAGACGCAGTGGCAAACGAACGTGGCGACCGGCCAATGGGAAGAACTGCCGCCGAATTGGGGTTTTAACCCGGCGGTGTTGTTTGACCCGGCGGTGGGGCTGCCCACCATCCTGACAAATGACGTGAGCAACCTGCAATTAGGCGAACCACAAAAGTTGCCGGGCGGCAGTTCTGACCAACTGCTCTATTACCTGACGGGTGATGTGGCCGGGGAGCGGCTGTATACCATGAGCGGTACGCTGATTGGCCCGCAGGCGGTGACGGTGGCGATGTGGATCAGGCCCGAAACGTTTGAATTGGTGCGGGTGGTGGTAACGGAGCCGGAACCGGCGGCCGGGGAGCCAAGCATCTGGCAAGTGGACTTTGCCAATTACGGTGAGGTGGTAGACATTCAGCCGCCGATTGTCGAGTAAAGATGAAGACCCGAAGGGTTTCGGAAAACCCTTCGGGTCTGGGAAATTGCGCAACTTTACGGCCGTTATTCTGTTTTATCTTATAGATTGATACATTTACCCATCATCAAACCCCACATCGCAACCACAAACAACTGACAAGGAGATAGAAAATGACTCTGCTAGATATTGTGTTATGGGTGATTTTGGGTGCATTGGCCGGCTGGATTGCCAGCATGATCATGAAGAAAAATGCGCAAATGGGGGCCATCGCCAACATTGTGGTAGGTATTGTCGGCGCCGTTATCGGCGGCTGGGTGATGAACCTGTTTGGCGCGTCGGGCGCGAGCGGGTTCAACCTGTACAGCCTGGTGGTGGCCATCTTAGGCGCGGTCATCCTGCTCTTTGTGGTGGGATTGGTGCAGCGGGCCATGGCCAAATAGCCTGATGCAGATAGCAAAAAAGCCGGGCGTCGAAGCGATGCCCGGCTTTTTTTGTGCTTCGCCGAACTATTTACGCCAGATGCGCTGCAAGACGGTTTTTGTTTCCGGGAAAAAAGCGTAGAAAACGGCCACTACCACCAGGCCATAAGCCACCGTCGCCGCCAGGCTGACGGCCAGACGGGCCAGCGCCCCCCATTCCCCATAGGCGATCATGCCCCACTTGAGGATAGCGGCGCTCACGGCCGTGCCCAACATCGTCGCCAGAAAAATGGCTGCCCACCACATGATGTCCTGAGGAGAAACGCTCTCCCACCACGCCTGTATTTTTTGTTTCATCTGCCGGTCATCCTCAATTGAAAAGATTGGTTCAATCTCCAAGATTGAACCAATCCATCTAGCAATACTTCAGGTAATAGTTGCCCACAATTCTGGCGATCTTTCTGTCTTTTGGGGACAATTCTATGCAAACTGATAGGAAACAGGTGTGACCTGCCCTGATATGAACAAACTCATCTGGTTTATCATTGTTATCTTCATAGGGATTGGGTGTAGCCGGGAACCAACGGCCGTACCCACCCCCGTGCCTACCATCCCCTTCAACCCGGCGCCGGAAGTCGCCGTCTCTATCCCGCAAGAGTCGGCGCTGGCCCGACCGTATGGTTACACCTACCAGCGCGCCGACGGCAACCGGGTGGTTGCCGGGCAGGGCGATGTACCCAACTTGACGCCCATTGACATTCCGCTTGAAGGGACGCCGCAATGGGTCACGGCCGTGCCCCTGGCCAAAGGGGTGTTGTGGGGGGTGGTGTTAACCGACGGCCGTACCCAGGCTTTCCTAGTGGATGAAGGCGAAGTCACGCCCATTGACAGCAATGATCTCACGCCGCACATTGCCCCGGTGCTGACCGTTGACCCGGTGCAGGGGCAGGCGCTTTTCCTCAATCCCCCCTCCGCCGACCCGGCGGGCAGCGCCCCCATTATCTACAACAACGCCGGGCATCTGGCGCACGCCAATACAGCCGGGGCCTTGACGCTGGTACACGCCGGTGAAATCATCGGCCAGCCGTCCATCACCGCCCTGCCCGATGCACGGATATTGTTTGACGGGCACGGCCGTTTGCTGCTGCTCACCGACCCCACCGACGGTTATCCCCATGGGGCGTTGGGTGATACCATCGAAGCCGGCGGTTTTGCTCTCATTCAGACCGACCCGGAAATCAAGGTCATTGCCCACTTCCTCATCCCCGAACCACAGGTGGTGGAAGGCATCATGCCGCTGTGGGCCGATTGGAACGGCGACGGGAATCGGGAAATCCTGCTCACCCTCTCTGCCGCTGAACAGGGAGCGCAGTTGGCGTTGTTTGCCGAAGATGGGATGCAGTTGGCGACTGCGCCACCCATTGGGCAAGGCAACAGGTGGCAGCATCAAATCGCCATTGCCCCGTTTGGCCCCAACGGTGAAATGGAACTGACGGCCGTGCGCACTCCCCATCTGGAAAGCGTCGTAGAATTTTACCGCTGGCAGGGTAGTGAATTGACACTGGTGGCCGAACTGCCCGGTTACACATCCCATGTGATTGGCTCGCGCAATCTGGATATGGCCATGGCCGGGGATTTTAATGGCGACGGCCGTATCGAACTCCTGCTGCCCACCCCAGACCTGACCCAATTGGGCGGTATCCAACGAGCAAACGAAGGGGCAACGGCCGTGTACCACCTGGACATCGGCGGCAAACTGGCAAGCAATCTGGCCGGCGTGGCAATGGGGGATGGGGGTACGGCCGTTGGCCTGGGCCGGTCTGATAATGTGCTGCGCATCTGGCAGCCGTAAAGAGGGGATTGGGAGATTGAGATATTCGCCCAATCTCCCAATCTCCAATCTCCAACCTCCAATCTCCAATCTCACCAAAGGAACACCCCATGAACTCCCTCAAAACCCTCTTCCTCCTCGATCCCAATGTACACTTTCTCAATCATGGCTCGTTTGGGGCCACACCGTCGCCGGTATTTGCCGTTTACCAGGAGTGGCAGCGGCGGCTGGAACGGCAGCCGGTGCAGTTTATTGCCACTGAATTGTTCAATCATTTGGCTGAAACGCGGCAAACATTGGGTAATTATGCCAACTCGCCGTCAGACGACCTTGTTTTTGTGCCTAATGCCACCTTCGCCGTCAACGTGGTGGCCCGGTCACTGGCACTCGGCGAGGGGGACGAAGTGCTGGCGACCGATCACGAGTATGGCGCGTGCGACAATATCTGGCGCTTTTTGAGCCAGAAACAGGGCTTCCGTTATGTTAACCAGCCCATCAGCCTACCAACGGGCACACCGGATGAAATCGTAGCGGAACTCTGGGAAGGGGTGACGGCACAAACGCGGGTGATCTTTATCAGCCACATCACGTCGGCCACGGCCGTGACCTTCCCCATTGCCGCCATCTGTGCCCGCGCCCGCGTCGAAGGCATCCTGACGGTGGTGGATGGCGCGCACGCGCCGGGCCAGATTCCGCTGGATATGGCCGCCATCGGCGCGGACTTTTACACCGGCAACTGCCACAAATGGCTGTGCGCGCCTAAAGGGTCCGCGTTTTTGTATGCCCGCCCGGAAGTACAGCATTTGGTCGAGCCACTAGTCGTGGGCTGGGGCTGGGGTGCTGACCGGACGCTTACTTTTGGCTCGGATTTCCTCGATTACCAGCAATGGTTAGGCACCATGGACCCCGCTGCCTACCTCTCCGTGCCCGCGGCCATCCAATTCCAGGCGGAACATAACTGGACGGCCGTGCGCCAGCAATGCCACGATCTGCTGTGCCAGACGCTCGGCCACATCCACGCCCTCACCGGTTTGGAACCGATGTATCACCGCGACGCCGACTATCACCAGATGGCGATTGCTGCCTTGCCGCCCGTAGACGGCCGTGATCTTAAACAGCGCCTCCTGCAAGAATTCAAGGTGGAAATACCGATTACGGAGTGGCACGGCCGTACTTTTGTCCGCATCTCCGCGCAGGGCTACAACACCGTGGAAGATATGGAGGCGCTGCTGGCGGGGCTGACGGCCGTAATCGGTAGTCGGTAATCGCTGTTGTTTGCATATCACCAATTTACCGTTTCCTGATAACCAATGGATGGTATCCAGGCCATCTATTTTTCCCAAGCTCTGTCATATTCCTGCCAGTTAACCGTATATACTCTGCAAGAAAGGCTAAATGGAAATGATCATATGAGCGAAACGATCTTGAGCAAAAAGCTAGAAGCAGAATTAGTCCAACGTTCGCAAAATGATATACAGGCATTTACCGAACTCTATGAGCATTATTTCCCTCGCGTTTACAAATATGTTTACTATCGTGTAGGGGAACGCACAGCAACTGAAGACCTCGTTTCAACCATCTTTTTGAAGATAGTAGAACAGATCGACAGCTACCGAGAAAGAAACGGTGAATTTAGTCCCTGGCTCTTTCGTATTGCCCATAATGTTGTCGTGGACTATTACCGCAAGAAAGCCCGGTCAGAAGTGCCGCTTGAGGAAAGCGTTCTAGAAATATCAACTACCCGGTTTACTGAGCGGCAGGTAATTGACCAGTTAAGCGATGAAGATATCCTCGCCAAAATTGCTTTACTTGGCAATCGAGAAAGAGAAATCATCGGTTTAAAATTCGGTGCCGGGCTGGGCAACAGCCAGATCGCCAATTTGCTCAATGTGTCAGAAAACCATGTGGCTGTCATTCTTTACCGGGCTATGAAAAAACTGCGGCAAGGAATATCAGAGGAAGGTGAATAATGAACGAATTTGAACAAAAAGCAATAGAGTTTTCAAAGGAAATAGATGCATTACTTGCGGGCAAGCAACAGGACAGAAGCCAGGATATAAGTCACGCCGATGACTTGGTCCTCCTGGCCGGTCGTTTACACACACTTGAGTTCCCTGCCAGCAAACAGTTGAAGCGCCAACTTCGTCATCAACTATGGCAACAGTTAGAAGCAAAACAGGAATCTGATGCCCGATGGTGGTCGCTGTCCCATCTAGTGATACCAGGGCATCGGCTGATGTCACGATTAGCAATAGCAATCATTGTCCTGTTGGGCCTGTTTCTTGTCCTGCCGACAGGTCGTTTGGCATTAGCATCTGTGCAAGAAATTCTTCGTGAATTACGATGGGAGAATACCACGGCCAGTCAGGTAACGCCAGACAGCGAACCGGAAAACCTCGATGAGTTAAGAGCGCGATTCGAGCATGAGAAAGCTGAGGGCCGTGCATGGTCTTACAGCTTTGAGGGGCGCAATTTTGGTGGTTGCTGTGCCGATAGTGTACGAAATGAGATCGTTTCAGTAGAACAAGCCCTTACGCAAGCGGGTTATCCGCTTATGCTGCCAGGTTATGTGCCGGACGGCTATTCGTTGGTGGAGACCAGGCTTATGGGCCTTCCTCCGTATGAAGTCTTCGTCATTTATGAAGGGCCATCTGGTCGTATCGGGCTTTACCAATCAAAGGGAGGAGATATTGCTCAAACTGAAGTGGATGAGTACACCACCCAAATTGTTGTTCAATCATCCGGTGTCGTTACGGAAGGATCAATGGAGGATGTATTAGTCGGGGATATAACGGCCGCTCTGATAGATGGAACTTCGGTCGTATGGGAAGAAAATGGCGTTAGCCTTCATTTAATTGGGCCAGGACTTGACACCGCGACACTTTTGCACATCGCAGAATTATTGGAACCTTCAAATTGAAATCGCACATCCTCCTGCCTGCTTCGTGTGAGCACCAGCGAAATCCAGCATAACTGGTAGGAAGTGAAATTGTTTCGGGCACAATGCACTGGCTGGGATCAATCTCACAAACGTTCATATACCCGTTGTTTTGCCAACGGGTATTTTTATTTCTCAACAATACCCATTTTCCTCTCATGGTCTCACCTCGCGCCACGTGGTAGAATCCCCGATTGCTTAAAACAAACCGTCAACACACGCCGAGACCAATCCCCTCACTGCACCTCCGCGTCTTTGCGTTAAGAGAAAACCATGTCCTTAGACAAAATCATCGTGCGCGGCGCGCGCGCGCATAATCTGAAAAACATCACCGTGGAAATCCCACGTGATAAATTAGTTGTCCTCACCGGGCTGTCTGGCTCTGGCAAATCGTCGCTGGCCTTTGACACCATCTTCGCCGAAGGGCAGCGACGCTACGTGGAATCCCTCTCCGCCTACGCCCGCCAATTTTTGGGGCAAATGGAAAAGCCAGACGTAGACCAGATCGAGGGCCTTAGCCCGGCCGTCTCCATTGACCAGAAAGGGGTCAGCCACAACCCCCGCTCGACGGTGGGCACGGTGACGGAGATTTACGACTACCTGCGCCTGCTCTATGCTCGCGTGGGTACCCCGCACTGCCCGGCGTGCGGCCGTCCCGTCATGCCCCAATCGGCCGAACAAATTGTGGACGCCGTGGCCCATATGCCCCTCAACAGCCGCATTCAGGTATTGGCCCCCCTCATCCGCGACCGCAAAGGGCGGCATGAAGGCATCTTTGACGATGTGCGCAAAGCCGGTTTTGTGCGCGTGCGCGTCAACGGCGAGGTAAAGGCCGTGGACGAAGAAATTGAACTGGATCGGTACAAAAACCACAGCATTGAAGCGGTGGTAGACCGGCTGGTCATCCGTCACGAGCCGCAAGATAACGGTGAAGAGGCGCTGTCGGCTCGTTCCCGCCTGACAGACTCGATTGAAACGGCGCTGCGGTTGGGCAGCGGCATTGTCATCATCAACGACGTGACCGACCCGGAAAAGCAGAGCGACCAGTTGTATTCGGAGCATCTCTACTGCCCGTATGACGGCACCAGCATCCCCGAAATTGAGCCGCGCACGTTTAGCTTCAACAGCCCACACGGGGCCTGCCCGGCCTGCCAGGGTTTGGGCACGACAAAGCAGATTGACCCTGATCTGGTGATGCCCAACAGGGATTTATCACTGGAAGATGGGGCGATTATTGGCTGGCCGACGGAGGACAGGCAGGGGTATTACTGGCAGATTTTGCAGGCTACGGCCGTACACTTCAACATCCCCACCAACGTCCCGGTCAAAAACCTGAGCGACGCCCAACTCCACATTCTGCTGCATGGCAGTGGCTCAGAGGACATCGTGGTGTATTATGTCAACCGCGAGGGCGACAAACGGGAGTATCGCACTAAATATGAAGGCGTGGTGCCCAATCTGTGGCGGCGTTACCATGAAAGCACATCAGAGTATGTACGCGACAAGCTGGAAGAGTTCATGGTGGACATGCCCTGTGAAACCTGCGGCGGCTCGCGGCTGAATCCGGTGGCGCGGGCGGTGGATATTGATGGGCGGACGATCAATGCGGTGGTGAAGACGGCCGTGATCCACCTCCTGCCCTGGGTGGACAAACTGCGCCACGAAACCGACTCCCCACTCACTGCGCGCCAGCAACTCATCGCCCGCTCCATCCTCAAGGAAATTGGCGACCGGGTACAGTTCATGATCAATGTCGGGCTGGATTATCTGACGCTGGATCGGGCGGCCGGCACCCTCTCCGGCGGCGAAGGGCAGCGCATCCGCCTGGCGACGCAAATCGGCAGCCAGCTCATGGGCGTGCTATACGTGCTGGACGAGCCGAGCATCGGCCTGCACCAACGCGATAATGCCCGCCTCATCCACACCCTCAAAGGGATGCGCGACCTGGGCAATACGGTGCTGGTAGTGGAACACGACGAAGACACCATGCGCGCCGCCGACTGGATCATTGACCTGGGGCCAGGCGCGGGGCTGCACGGCGGCGAAATTGTGGCCGAAGGCACACCGGAAGCAGTGGCAGCCAATGAAAACTCCATCACCGGGGCCTATCTGAGCGGCCGTACCCGCATCCCCGTGCCCCATAAACGGCGCAAAGGGACAGGTGAGTTTATCAAGGTAATTGGCCCAACCGAGAACAATTTGAAAGGCACCGATATTTGCATTCCGTTGGGCCAGTTAGTCTGCGTAACGGGTGTTAGCGGCAGCGGCAAAAGTTCATTTCTCATTGAAGTATTGGCGAAAAAGTTAAACCAGCACTTTTACAGATCCAAAGTGCTGCCGGGCAAACATCAGGCCATTGAAGGGCTGGAGCATCTGGATAAGGTAATTGAAATTGACCAGTCGCCCATCGGCCGTACCCCGCGCTCCAACCCGGCCACGTACACCAACCTGTTCAACCCCATCCGCGACCTGTTTACCAACCTGCCAGAGAGCAAGGTGCGCGGTTACAAGGCGGGGCGGTTCAGTTTTAATGTGAAGGGTGGCCGCTGCGAAGCATGTGAGGGACAGGGGCAAAACCGGATTGAAATGCAGTTCCTGCCGGACATTTACGTGCCCTGCGATGTCTGTCACGGCACACGCTATAACCGGGAGACGCTGCAAGTGCGTTACAAGGGGTTGAACATTGCCGAGGTGCTGGATTTGAATGTGGAGCAGGCGTTGGATTTTTTCGAGAATATGCCCGCCATCCGGCGCAAATTGCAGACGATGATGGATGTGGGGTTGGGCTACATTACGCTGGGCCAACCGGCGCCCACCCTCAGCGGCGGCGAGGCGCAGCGCATCAAACTCAGCCGTGAGCTGTCCAAAATTGCTACCGGCCGCACCATCTACATTCTGGATGAGCCGAGCGTGGGTTTACATTCACATGATGTGGCGAAACTGATTGTGGCGCTAAACCGGCTGGTGGACAAGGGGAACACGGTCATCATCATTGAGCATAATCTGGACATCATCAAGGTGGCGGACACGATTATTGACATGGGGCCGGAAGGGGGCGACCGGGGCGGCGAGATAGTGGCCCAGGGCACACCAGAGGAAGTGGCGCGGGTGGAGGCTTCGTATACGGGACAGTTTTTGCGAGGATATTTGAACGGCCGTGTCTGAAAAGTGTTCGGGTGTCAGGTGTTCAGGTGTCAGGTGTGGCCGTGAACTGGCATAAATAATCGGCTGCTGATAACAAACGGCTGCCGTACCAGGAGAACATTTCACCATCCACCAGGTACACGGCGAGCCCGAAGCGGCTTCGGGCCATGCCCGGAAACCGCTCTTGAAACGCCAGCCGGTGCTTTTCGGCGGATAGTGCCAGGTAAGGGGCTGTACAGCATTGGTCAATCAAAACGGTTCTGCCCCTTGCCTGGCACCACTTGCATCTTACGCCCCGTACCAGTCGCGTAAAGTTCCCAACGAATGGCGATAATGGTACTGGATTTGCGGCAGGGTGTAACGGTGCTCCGGGAAAAAGGGGCAGGCCAGCCGCGCCAGGCAGCGGTCGGCGCAGGGAGAATGGGGACGCAGCCGGTAATGGGCACAACCGTCTACATCAAAATGCGCGAACTGCACCGCCCCCACCGGGCAGGTGGTGATGCACGGTTTGTCGGTACAGGTGGCGCAGGGCGACGGCCGTACCGCTTCCACCCACAATGGCAAAACGGCCGTCGTCAAAAAAGCGGCACGGTAAGCAAACCAGACGCCAAATTCCGGGTGAATGCCCAATCCCAACGGCGACGGATGGCTCCAACCCGCCAGCGTGCCCAACTGCTGTAAGGGCACGAGATAATCAGTTTGCGGATAGAGCCAGCAAACCGGCGGATCACCCAGATAGTCGCGGATAAATTGGCGGGTGATGGTTAGGCTGTACTGGTCAACGGGATCAGCCGTTTCCATCCCCCATTCTTGCAGCGCCGTCCACAACCGCCGCCCGCCATGCCCCAGCAACATCAGCCGTCGGTAGTCGGCTAACGGCACACCAGAAGCCAGCATGAGATCGGCAACGGCCGTAGGCAGGACCGCACAATCCAATACCGCCAACAAATTTAACCCGGCCTCGGCCAAAAAGGTAATACCCGCGTTCCCATCTCTTGCTTCCATCTCGCTTATTATATCCACCAATCATCTAACACGGACTGCTTGACAACGGCCGTAAACCACTGTATTCTACCGTTAGTGGTATTCAACTGACGGTAGAATAGCGAGCGCAAACACAAGAATGGCCCAATTAGATGACCTGCTACAACAGTGGGAAGACAACTATAAAAAGGGACTTCTCTCTTTTTGGATGCTGCTGCTGCTACACGGCCGTGCCGCCTACGCCTACGAAATGACGGCGATGATTACCGACTTGAGCCAGGGCACAGTAACGGCCGATGAAAAGAGTATCTACCGGGCGCTCAAACGTTTTGAAGAGAATGGCCTGATTCAAAGCCAGACACAAAACTCGGATGTGGGGCCACCGCGCCGCTACTACACGCTCACGCCATCAGGTCAGCAGTTGTTGGCCCGTTTCATCGAACGCAACATTCGTATTTTTGCCCGGCCAGAGGTGGCGGCGGCAATAGATTCTGTAAAAGACGGAGGATGATCATGAAACAACATCATTTTGAATATGAAGGATTTGAGGAAATGCCTATGGCCGTTTCCCTGCAACACCAGTTAGAATCCATCCTGCGCCTCATGTACCTGGCGCTGGGGGCGGCCTTGACCTTTCTCTTGTTTGCCTTTTCCGGCGCGGCCGATTACCTGGGTCGAACCGGGTTTTTCCTCTGGCTCATGCTGCTTTTGGGACCACCGGCCGCTTCGTTTCTGCTGCTCATTTCGCCCACCTGGCGCGGGCTGCCGCTGGCCCGGCGCATCAATCCCATTTTGTTGGGCTTTGCAGTCAGTTGGCTGGCCGCTTTCATCTTTTACATATCATCTCTAAGCGGCTACGGGACGCCTTTGTGGTTGCGCCTGCTCTATCTTTTGCTGGTGGGCAGCTACCTGCTCTTCATTCTGGGGCTAAGTTTTTTCTTGTGGCGTCGGGTGACGGCCCGTCGTATGACGGCCGATGAAACCCTTTTCCCCTGATGGGTTTAGCAAACCATTTCGTATGTTC
>JAHBVI010000129.1 GCA_019637635.1 Anaerolineae bacterium | reverse complement strand
ACTGGCTCAGCCAGACGGCCGTGTTACAAGGCAATTACCCCCAGGCACAAACCTACCTGGAAGAGAGCCTGCCCCTGGCCCGTGCCGGCGCAGATGCGGAAACGCTGGCGCAGGTGCTGTATGGGTTGGGAGATGTGCAGTGGCGCGAGGGGCATAATGACACGGCCGTGGCCCTGCTGCACGAATGTCTGGAACTCAGCCGCCGCGCCAATCTGCCCACCCAAGAGCTATTTGCCCTCAACCGGCTGGGGGCTGTGGCCGTCGTCACAGGTGAGTGGGAACGCGCCAACGAACTGTATTCACAAATTTTGACAAAATCGCGGCAGGTGGGCAATCGGGAGCGGGAAGCGTCGGCGCTGAACAACCTGGGTGTGGTGGCTTATGAACGCGGGGATTGGCAGACGACGGTGGATTACGGCCAACAGGCGCTGCAACTGGCGCGGGAAACGGGGCAGCAGCAATTCATCTCCCTGCTACTGAACAATCTGGCCGACGTGCTGCTGCGGCTGGATGACTTTGATACCGCCCGGCGTTACCTGCACGAAGCCATCACCGTCGCCCGGCAGATTGGGGCCACGCCGCATGTGCTGACGGGCGTGCAAACATCCGGTTTGCTGCTGGCGCGCCAGGGAGACCGGGATCGGGGTCTGGCGCTGATTGGCCTGAGCCTGAATCACCCCTCGGCCACGCCGGAGCACCACCGCACCGCCCACGACTGCCTGCGCACCCTGGGGCTGGACCCGGCGGACACGGCCGTGCAGTCAGCCCTCTCACAAGGAAACACCCTCGACCTGGAAACCACCGCCAGCCAAATCCTGGCCGAATGGGGTTCACCGTGATGCGTGAGCGGTTGGCGGTAGAGGCAAAGTGGTGGCCGGATGTAGGGTAACGGCCCAACCCAAGGGCGGTATCGGGGCATTGAGATAGATGTAGCTGGTATCCAACTGGCGGATATTACGGCCGTTGCCATCCGCCACATGCACCCGGTAGCCACATTCTTCATAGCTGGAAAAGAAAAGGTCACTTTGTCTGCGCCGGCACGTTTCCGCCCAAAAGGCAATACGGCCGTCCGCCGGGGAAATGGCAAAACCGGCAATACCGCTCTCCTTATCCCAGGCAATCAGATCCCGCATACCGCCATCCGCCGTATTGATCGTCACCAGTTTTGTCACCTTTTCCCCTGGATACCCGGCGAGCAAGGTACGACCGTCGGCCATCCATTGGGGGCTGAGCGTTAACGTGGTGACGTCAATACCCACAATGGCCGGTTCTCCGCCCGTTAGCCCCAAAACCGCCAAGGTCGTCCCGTCCTGAAAAAGCAGGCGCTCGCCGTCAGGCGACCAGGCCAATGGTTGTGGCAACTGGCCGGAAAATAAGAGGCGCGGATTATCCCCCACCGGCGACGTGACCATCAGGCTGTTACCTTGCTGAAAGGCCAGTAATTGACCATCAGGACGCCAGATTGGTTCACGGCCGTCAGGGGCAATCAACACATCCTCCGCGCCGTTGATGTATTGGGTGTGCAGCCCGTCTTCGGCCACATAGGCCAGCCGGTATCCATAGGGCGCGACCACCCCATCACGTTTATCAAAAGAGTAGAGACGGCCGTCGCTGTTGATAACCAGGTTGTCCGCCAGGAAGTGGGGCCGGCTGAGCGCCGCCGCCAGGCTTTCCAGGCGATGTGAACCCATCAATACCTGGCGTTCCGCCTTGTGGCTATCAATCCAATAAAAAGCCTGATTCTTGTAAAAAACAAATGCCGCACCCCCATGCCCGGCAACCGCAGTGGATGATGACGTTGCCGGCGTGGTGGCGGCCTGGCAGGCCAGCGCCGGCAGCAAGAACAAAAAAAGTGGAAAGATATATCTGACCATGACCATACCCTTAAGCCGTCCTATTGATCCCTTTTCAACCAACCAATCGTATATTCAGGCTCTATCACAATCTTGCCATCGTCCGTGTTGGTAACACGCTGCGCCCCGCCGCCGTTGATGGGGACGATGTAGACATCGCGGTGGCAAGCGGTTTGGGAACCTGTGGCTAAAACGTCCGCGCCAATGGTCGTCTTACATTTGCCCAGCCCCAGAAAGGCGATTTGCTGGCTATCCGGGGACCAGCTCATGGTAAAGCCGCTGGCGGCCTGGGTGGAAGTGAACACTTTGTAAAGCTCTGTGACCGTTTGTTGAGGCAGGTCGGCTATATGAATGGAGGCGGTACCGGCATCGGCGCTTTGGAAGGCCAGGTAACGGCCGTCGGGCGACCAGGCGCGGTGAACGGTGTTGACATCTCCTTCCGCCAGCAGTAGAAACCGGCTCTCACCGGCCGCATCAGACAGGGAATAAACCTGTTTGGCGCTGTCGTACCACAGTAGATACTGCCTGTCGGGTGAACTTTCGACAAAATCAGAGCTCCAATCCAGATCGATCCAACTCTCCGTTTCCCGCTCCCATCGCGCCAGCCGCGCACCCATGTTGGCAAACAGGTAACGGCCGTCATCTGACCACCTGACGGCTTCGGCCCTGAGGCCGTCTTCGCGCAAGAGCCGGATTTCTCCGGTCGCCCCATCCAGCAAGAATAGCTGGCGCGGGCCAGTGGCACGTGGCCGGACTGTGTAGGCCAGGTAACGGCCGTCCGGCGACTGGCGCAAAGCGACGACTTCTAACCGGCTGTTTTCCGGCTCTGGCGGGCGCAGTCGGTCAGGCAAAGGAACGAAGTCAGGCCGCGGAACAGCTACATGCAGGCCATTCGCGCCATAGTAAAACGGGGTTTTGTCGTAATACGGAAACTGGCGGTGGCCCATGTACGCATGGCTGACGGCGGTAACGGCCGTCATATCATCCGTGCCTATGCTGGACCAGAGCGCCGGTTTTGCCTCCCCGCGTTTCACGGCATAAACGGCCAGGGGACTCGTTTCGCCGCTCCGGGCGTACACCAGGATAATGTCCTCTGGGGCGAGTGCGTTGCGGTTGACGGCCGGCCCACTGCCGGTCAGCGCCCCGCCGCCGCAGGCCAATGAGAGCAGCGCCCACAACACCCCTAAACAGCCAGGCAAAAAGCCTTTTTTCTTGCGCATGGTTAATTCATCACTATCAGTAGATCGAAATGGGAAGGGTGGGCATCTAAGGATGCCCACCGGTTCGCACCTGAGGATGCGAACGCCGCTGCGATCTACTGACTATAGCGAGACCCGAAGATCCAAATCGAACTTCGGATCACCGATTACCGATTACGGATTACGGCCGTATCACCACCGGCAAATACAGCATATACCACCCATCCTCGGCCTCGCCCACTGTCCAGTCAGAAAAGGCAGTGACGTTGTGCCGCCAGACGTGGGTGGCGTTCAGGCCATGCCGGGCGCAATCCCAGGCCGCGCCGTCCCAACGGCAGACGGTGGGGTTCGGGTCGTAATAATCGTATGGCAGCGTCAGCGTCAGGCTAAAGCCGGTGGCCGTCTGGCCGCTGCTGTTCAGGCCCACAATTGACCAATACCCACCCTGGCCAGTGGGGTCACCGTTATCATCATAACTGGGATGGTCAAGTGGAATCCAGACCAACTGCACATGGGCCAGATCGCCGGGTTGGGTGACGTTGACGGAGACACCGGTATCGCCGATGTCGTAGTGGCCGGGGCCGGTCACGGCCGTTTGCGCCAGTTCGTCAAAACCGATGTCCGGGGCGCTGCCCTGCGGTCGTGGCCGGTCATTGTAATCCCAGAGGATATCGCTGGCCACGCCCGCATCTGCCGCCGGAGAACCAGGGGTCAACTGGTAGAGGCCATATGCCGCCGAGACAAAGAGGGGATTACCCGTCAGACTGTTGGCCCCGGCGGAAAGGCCATTGCGATCTGTCTCGTTGTCGTGGAACAGGTTGTAATCCTCGGTCAGCGTACCGGTGCTGCGGGCCAGGCCGGTGGTGTGGTTGGCAATGATACTGTTGCGTACATTCAGCGTACCGGTGGCGGCCATCTGCACGGCCGTGCCCGGCTGCCGTTCCGGGGCAGCAATGGTTACGTGGTTGACGGTATGCACCATCGCCGCCGCATTGCCACCCAGGTAGAGCGCGTTGCCCAGACCGGCGGCGCTGTTTTCCGTCAGCAGCAGATTGGTGAGCAGGGCCGGGCCGGCGCTGGTAGCATAAATCGCGCCGCCATCGGCCGCGGCGCTGTTATGGCTAAAGATCACCCGATCCATGGTGGGGCGGACGTTGGCATAGACCGCACCGCCGTTGGCCGCCTGGTTGCCGCTAAAGTCGCTGGTGTAAATGTTGAGGAAACTGCCTTGCATGGCAATAGCGCCGCCGTCTTGCACGGCCGTGTTGCTGCTGAAACTGCTGTTATACATCGTCACCGTGCCATTGTAAGCCACCAGCGCACCGCCATTTGTGCCCAGGGCGGCATTGCCGTAAAACTCCACCCGGTTCAACACGCCGCTATCATAAAGAGCCACCGCCCCGCCGATCTGCGCCTGATTTTCGTTAAAGCGCATATCGGTCAGCGTGACGGGCGATTGCGCCAGCAGTGCGCCGCCAACGGGCGTATTGCTGCTGCCCCCCTGCCAGACCGTCAGGCCAGAGAGCATCAGGTGGCCGCTGTTGACGCGCAGCAGCGGATTGTGGGTGACGAGCGCCCCGTTGAGCGTCAGGTATGCCGCCCCCGGCCCGCCGATGTTCACATCCTCGGTGATGGTGGGCAGCGCCGTCGCCGGAGAGATAGAGCCATGGGCGGTCTCGGCAAAGATGATGCTGTTGGCCCCGGCCTGGGTGTTGGCGGCGTTGATGGCTTCGCGCAGGGAGCAGTGCCCCAGAGTACACTGACCATTATCGGCATCGCTGCGGGTATTGACGGTGAAGGTGGGGCCGGTTTGTGGGTCGGCCACCGCCCACAGCCCTTTGCTGCTGCCGTTGTCTGCGCCAAAGAAGAGCCGGTCGCCAACGGCCGTCAGTTCATAGGGATTGCTATTGCCGGCGCCGGGGTTGATGTCGGTCAGGCGGACGGTGCCGGCTTCTGTGCCGTCGCTTTGCCACAACTCCGCGCCATGAGCGGCCGTGTCATTGGTAGCCACAAAGTAGAGACGGCCGTGCGCCGCAACCAGACGATGGGGGTAGCTGACGCCCGTGCCGGGCCAGATGTCCTTCACCATGATGGTACCGGCGGCCGTGCCATCACTCTTCCATAATTCTGACCCGGCATCGTCCGTATTGGCGCTAAAGTAAACGGTATTGCCAACGGCCGTGAAACCACCAGGCCCGCTGCCTATCGTCCCCGGATTGATGTCTTTAACCATGACGGTGCCGGCCAGCGTACCGTCAGACTTCCATAGCTCGGTACCATAACCGGCGCTGTAGGCGGAAAAGTACAGGGTGTTGCCGACGGCCGTCAGATCATAAGGATAATCGGTATGGGTGGTGGGGCTAACCAGGTACGTACCCGCGTTGGCGCCGTCACTGCGCCACAAACCAGGGCCGTCCCCATCGTCCGCGTTGAAGTAGGCGATGTTGTTCATCACTGCCGCATACCGCAGGTTGGAATCGTCCGTCCCTGGGCGGATGTCTTTCACCAAGACGGTGCCTGTTTCTGTGCCATCACTGCGCCATAATTCCAGGCCGTACTCGTCTGTGGTCACTTCCAGCAGCAGCGCCCCGCTTAACACGGCAAAGGGGTCGGCAAAGCTGTCGGCCGCGCCGGGGCTGATGTCTTTCACCAGCACGGTGCCCGTTTCTGTGCCGTCGCTGCGCCACAATTCCCAACCATGCACGCCATCATCGGCCGTAAAGTAGAGCCGCCCATTCCAGACGACCATACTGTACAGGCCGCTGCTGGCAGCCCCCGGGTTAATGTCTTTCACCAGATAGGTGCCATCGGCCGTGCCGTCGCTGCGCCACAACTCGGAACCGTGGATGCCGTCGTCAGCGGTGAAGTAAAGGATGTTGTTGAGGAGGGCAAATTCAAATGGCTCGCTGCTATTGCTGCCGGGATTGATGTCTTTGACCAGGATGGTACCAGGCAGCGTACCATCGGTGCGCCAGAGTTCAAAACCCTGCGTACCGTTGTTGCCGCTGAAGTAGAGGTTGCCGTCCAGACCGGCCGTCATCACCGGCTGCGGCGTCCACATAACCTGGTAGACCTCCACGTTACGCACCAGATAGGGGAGGGCCTGGGGCAGGCCCCCCATGACCGCCGCCGTCGAGGGCGCGGGCCGGGCCAGAATGAAGAGGAATAAGGTAATGAACAGCAGCGTCACGGCCGTTGTCGCTATTTTTGGTTTGTGTGTGTGCATGATTGATCTCCTGGTAGGGCGATTTTGTAAAATCGCCCTACTCCACCATCACCATCATCGTAAACGTGCCATTGGCCGCCCCGGCAAAACCGCGAATGAGAATGGTGTACAGGCCGTCGCTGGCGGCAGTGAAGGTGAGCGTTTCCGCGCCGCCGCGTACCCCGTCGTCCACGTCTAGCTGCCGCCAACCATCCGCATCCTGTAATTCAATCACCAGGTCAAATTCGGCTTCGGGCACGGCCGTGAGCGCCAACGTCTGGCCCGCTTCCAGATCAATGACGTAGCTGGTACGGCCGTTCTCGTCCAGCCAGCCGTTCACCACGTCCTCGTGGAACAATTCCAGGATCACGTCCGGCGTAGCGATCAGGTTCATGTCAAACGTACCGCCGGCCCCGGCAAAACCGCGCACTTCCAGTTGGTACAGCCCGTCGGCGGGGATATTGAAGGTAAGGGTCTCGGCGCCGCCGCTCCAACCATCATCCACCGAAAGGAATTCGTTGTTGTTCTCATCATATATCGCCACAATCAGATCAAGGTCGTCCTGGGGAGTGACAACGGCCGTAATCTGCCCCCCTGCCTGCCCTTCAAACACAAACAGAGCACGGCCGTCCTGTTCAATCGTCGTCGTCGCCAGCAGTTGGCTGCCCGGCCCTTCCAGTTCGCTGCCGGTTGAGGCCGCACCCGCTTCCATCAGGCTGATGGTGAACGTGCCCGTACTCCCGGCAAAACCGCGCACCGAAACGATAAACAAACCATACTCCTCCGATTGAAAGCCCCGAATCACTTCCACACCACCAGCGAACGTCTCGTCTACCTCGCCATCCAGCAGTGAAACGCCATTCTCGTCAAGCAAATCCAACGCCAGATCAAGGTTGTCATCCTGCGCCTCAACCACAATGTCATAGCTGAGAGTGGGCGCGCCGGAAAATGAAAAGTAGACCGGGTCAAAGGTAGCAACTTCATCTTCCAGGGTCTCACCCAGGAAGATGGGCAGCGCGTCGGCGGGGGTACTCATCCCCAAACCCATCTCAGAGCCAAACAGACTACCAAAGGCTTCCGTGTTCGATTCCCCCAATTCCACCGTATTGAGAATGGCCTGCATGGTGGGCAAATGGGTGGTGCGCCCATCCGGGTTGGTTACGCCCACCAGAATGGCCGCCCGCCCCAACTCCTGGTTGATGATAACGGCATAAAGCACGACTACAGCCTGCCCTTCGGCCTCGCCCTCGGCCACCAACGTCACCATCTGCTGCCCATCTTTTTCGGTGACAGTCGGCCCGGAAATGACCGTGACATCTTCGGCAAAGTCGAATTCAGAGATGGCCTCTTCAATGAGCGTCTCCGGGTCATCCGCGCCAAAATCGTCGGCGTTGCCGCCAATGAGCAGCATAAACGCTCCTTCCAGCTTCTCCGGCGTCTCACCGGACATGATCTGCTCGGTCAACGCCTCGTTGGAGGCGAGGATGGTGAAGAAGAAGTTCACGGCCGTCCACTCCGATGGATGCGCCAACGTAATACCCTGAAATTCGTCCTCAAAGGGGACAAAATCGGCGGTCAGGTCCGGCGTGGCCGTGGGTTCGGGCGTATTCGTCGGCGCGGGGGTATTGGTGGGCACGGCCGTATTCGTGGGCGCCGGTGTGTTTGTTGGCGCGGGGGTGTTTGTCGGTACGGCCGTTGGCGTCGCCGTCGGTTCCGGCTCCGCCCCGCCACAAGCCGTCAAAAATAAGCCGACTATGAGCAAAATGGCTACTATCCATTGAATTCTTAATTTCATCTGGTTTCTCCTATTCGTAAACCGTAACTCGTAATCCGTAACCCGATGCAACGCCCCGGTTTACGGACTACGAATCACGGATTACGTCAAATCACGCATCACGCATCACTCGCCACCCCTCACGGCACAAACCGCATCAACCCGCCGCCATACCCCCAATAACCGCCGCCAATCCAGAGCGTACCGGCGCTGTCCACCAGGACAGTGCGCAGGCGGTCGGTGGGCAGGCCATCGGCCGTGGTCAGGTAAAGCCAGCCATCTTCATCGCGGATGTATAGGCCGCCGCCGGCATCCGAAGCCGAGGTGACAATCAGTTCCCCTTCTGGGCTGATGGCGATGTCAGTAATGGCGGGCGTCACTTCCGGTTCGGCGGCAATGCTGCGCCCGGCGTGGTCGTAATAGGCCAGCCCGGCCGCGGTGCCTACGGCCAGACGGCCGTCCGGTAACTTACCCAGGGCGTAGATAATGTAGCTGGGCAGCCCCACCACACCCTGGTACAACACCAGTTCCGCCTGGTCATTTTCAATGCGCAGCAAGCCTTTGTCCGTGCCCGCCCACAGCACGTTGCCATCGGCCAGCAAGGTCTGGATGCGCCCTTCCGGCCAGCCATTGTCGGCGCTGTTGAGAATGGTGAACTTCTGGCCGTCCCAAATGCTGACGCCATTTTCCTGGCCGACCCAGACACGGCCGTCGTCCGTCACCGCCACCGCCCGCGCATATGAATCGAACAAGCCGTCCGCCACCTGGTACCGTTTAATCTGGAAACCATCGTAATGGTAGAGATTGCGCCCGGTGGTCAGCCAGATGCCGCCATTAGCGTCTACGGCAATATCATCGCCGCCCATGTCGCGGAACTTTTGCCAACCAGCGTTCAACTCCAGATCATTGTTGAAGGTATAAGCCGAGCCGCCCAACAGCCAGATGTTGCCGTGCCCATCGTCAAATACCGTCTGGACGGCGTGCATGGGCAGGTCGTTGTCCTGAAAGTGCTGCCACTGCTCGCCATCAAAATAGCTCCAGCCACCTTCAAAGACGTGGTAATAGATGTGACCGGCGTCGTCAAAGAGGATTTTGCTTATCTCGCCAGTAACCATGCCTGGCGTCTCCAGGGCTTTGAAGTCGGTTTTACATTCGCGGCTGGCCGGGTCAAACTGGCACAGGCGGCTGAGGAAGCCCACCCACATCGCCCCGTTGGCGTCAAAAGCCACGTGGTAGGGGGTGGAAAAGCCGGTGGTATTGTCCCGGTTAAAGGTGTTGATTACCTGGTTGTTGCGTACTTGCAGCAGCCCTTCGGAAGCGGCCATCCAGATGTCACCATTGGGGGCGGCGGCAATGTGGTAGATGGTGTCGGCGTCAAAAGTACCGGCGTTTTTGCTAAACGGCCGTATCTGTTCCCCATCCAGCACCGTATACCCCCGGTAACCAGAGCTGACCCAAATCTGGTTGCCCACCAGGGTCAAGTCGCGCACGCCGCTCCAGGAAAGGTCGCTGCCGGGCACCGTGCGCGTGCTGCCGTCGGCCAGGTTCACAATGGTCACGCCCTTGTGTTCCATGATCAGCCGGTTGTTGGCCGCGTCGCAGACCAGTTCGCCAATGTCCGCGCCCACCGTGCCTAATAACCCGGCTATCGGCTGCGTCTTGAAGATGTTTTCGGCCAGATACCAGCTATCACTGGCGGGGTCATAGGCGGCCAGACCGGCTTCCGTGCCTGCCAGCAGCGTCATCTCCGGCGCGGGGCAGGCTTCAATGCCAACGACGCCCACGTGCGGCAGCCCATCCTGGGTGGTGTATTTGCGCACACTGCCATCGGCCACATCCCAGGCCAGCACACCGCCCAACGAGGCAATCCACACCTTGCCATCAAACAGAGTCATATCGCGGATGAAGTCGCCGCTGGTGTAGAGGTAGATGCCGGGGTCTACGTCAATGTCCACGTAGCTGGGGCCGGGCACGGCCGTAGGCTCTGGTTCTGGTGTGGGTGTGGGCACGGCCGTTGGTTCCGGCGGCGTTGTTGGCGCGGGTTCATCAGCCACTACCGGCGCTCCGGCCACCACTTCGGGCGCGGCCGCCGCTGCCGGCGTAGTCAGCGCCAGGGTGCCCAGCATGGCGTCATAGGTAGCGGCAAAATCGGCCATCCCTTCCTCGGCCGCGCCCAGGATGTAGACAATGCGCGGGCCGTCGAGAATGGCGGCAAAGTATGCCTTACCCTTGCCTTCTTCGCCGGACACATCCATCACCATACGCGCCGCCGGTTTACCCTTGATGGTGGTGGCGGTGGCTGCCTGGTTGGGCGTAAAGGCCAGCGCGTCATCCTGGGTAATCAGGTTAGCAAAGACGTTGAGGGCACTCACCGGATCGGTGGGATCGGCGCTGCTGTCTAGCATGGGCAACAACTCCGCCTCAAAGCTGGTGATGGCCACCATGGCCCCTTTGAACATGGTACTGGCATCGTCGGTCAATAAGGCCGCATCGGAGGCGATTTGCACGCCGCCGGCTTCATCCACTTTGGCTGTCCAGTCGGTCGGGTAGCCGATGGTTACGCCCAATAGATCGCTGTTGACGTTTTTGAAATTGGCCGCGGGATTCGCAGCGGCGGCCGTGGGGGGCACGGCCGTTGCCGCTGCCGGCTCCGTCTCTTTGCCACCACAAGCCACCAGCGCCAAAACCAGCGCCAGGCACACAATCATTATTACCAATTGTTTGTTTTTCATTGTCTAGTCTCCTAAAAAGTTGTTGAATATCTGCCTAAACCTGACAAGGTGACAAGGTGACATCTGACAGAATGACAAAAATGTCAGATTATGACCTTTGCCAATATCAGTAGATCGAAAAGAGAGGAGTGGGCATCCTCAATCGAAAAGAGAGGAGTGGGCATCCTCAGATGCCCACCGTTCGCATCTGAGGATGCGAACTCTGCTTCAATATACTGAATATACCAATCACTATTTACCAATTACCGTTCACCGATTACCGATTACCGGTCTCATTCCTCATCAAACCATTCATCTTCGACCGCGGGCACGGCCATTTGCTGGCGCAAAAAAGCGAGCAATTTCTCTACATCGGCAAAGGCGTGGCGTTCGCCGGTGTGTGGGTTTTCCACGGTGCTGCGCCAGACGCCTTCGCCTTCGTGCCACAGACGCACCAGATAAGCCAGATAATCGGGATGGGGATGTTTAGCCATAATGCTTGCTCATGCCGGTCTCAATTGAATTTGCCTGCAAATTACCCTAGAATTTGTCCACATACGGGTAGACCTGACAGGTTTTTGGCCTGCAAAGTTTCAGGTAAAACTGGTAAACCTGTCAGGTCTGAATGGTTATACATACTGCTATGTTAGGCTGAGATCGATCCCAAATCGTTCCACCTGGTGGCAACTATGGCAAATGAACTCATCATCCGGGTATTAGGCCCGCTGATCATTGAACTCAACGGCCGTGACCTCACCCCCCACCTCTCCCGTAAAGCCCAGGCTTTGCTGGTCTATCTGGCCTGCCAGCAGCGGCCGGTGGCGCGGGAAGTATTGACGACCCTGCTCTGGGCCGACAGCAGCGCCGAACAGGGGATGACTAATCTGCGCAAAACCCTGTCCGAGTTGCGGCGGTGGCTGCCCGATCACCTGGTTGCGGAGCGGCAAACAATTGAACTGGCGCCGCCATTCTGGCTGGATATGGCCGAATTGAACCACCGCCTGTCCAAAGAATCAGCCACACCAGCGGAGATGGCTACGGCCGTAACCCTCTATCGCGGTCCATTCCTGAGCAACTTTTCCTTTGCCGACAGTCCCGATTTCACCCTATGGGCCGCCTTGCAGCAGGAGCAGGTGCGGCAGTTGGTCATCACAGCCTGGCATCATCTGGCCGATGACTGCCTGCGACAGCGCCGCTACCGCGAGGGGGTGCAATATGCCCGGCAGTTGATAGACATAGAGCCGTTGAGTGAAAGCGCCAGCCGCCTGCTAATGCTGCTGCTGGCACGCAGCGGCCAGGCAGCCGCCGCCCTGGCCGAATATGACCGCTGCCGCCAACAGCTAGAGGCAGAATTAGGGGTAAAACCTACGGCCGTGACCCAATCCCTCCACCAGCGCATCCAAACCGCTATGGCCGCGGCAGAGGCTCCAGGCCGGGCCACCCTGCCCACCCCCCACACCTCCTTTGTCGGCCGCGAAGCGGAATTGGCCCAGATCAGCCAACACCTGGCCGACCCCGCCGGGCGCTGGCTGACCATCACCGGGCCGGGTGGCGTGGGCAAAACCCGGCTGGCGCTACAAATCGCCGCCGAATGGGGCGTTGACTTTCTGCACGGCGTTTTTTTCGTCTCCCTGGCGGCCATTGATTCCCCAGCCACGCTGGCCGCCGCCATCGCCGCCGCCCTGCACGCGCCGCTGACCGGCCCAGAGCCGCCGCAGCAGCAGTTGCTCCATTATTTACGCCAGAAGGAGCTGCTGCTGCTGCTGGACAACGGCGAAACCTTGTTAGCCCCGGCCCTGGCAGAAACGGCTGACTTGCTGCCGGAGATTTTGCAGCACGCGCCCCAGGTGCGCCTCCTGGTCACCTCGCGGGAGCGGTTCAATTACCAGGCGGAGCAGGTGATAACGCTCGATGGGCTGCCGCTAACCGAAGAGGCCGGGCTGCGCCTCTTTTTAGAGCGCGCCCGGCAGGTGCAGCCAGATTTTATGCTCACGCCGGATGCCCGGCCGGCCATCCACCAGATTTGCCGACTTGTGGCAGGGCTGCCGCTGGGCATTGAACTGGCGGCGGCCAGCCTGGATGTGTATTCACCCGCAGAAATTGCCGCGGGCATTGCCCAGACGTTGGATTTTTTACAGCAGGATGAGGACGACCAGCGTCACGGCCGTCATCATAGCCTGCGCGCCGTATTTGAAAGCGCCTGGCAGCATCTATCGGCAGAAGAGCAAACAACATTTGTGGCGCTGTCTGTTTTCCCCGGTGCTTTCACCGCCGCGGCCGCCAGGTCCGTAGCCGGAGCCACGCCGCCGTTGCTGCTGTCGCTGGTGGATAAATCCATGCTGCGGCTGGTGCAGGAACGGTATCAACTACACGAATTACTGCGCCAGTTTGCCGCCGAGAAGCTGGCTCTGACCGGAGACACGGCCGTCCACGCCCAATTTAGCCGCTATTTTGCCGGTTTTTTGCAGGCACAAGGGGAACGACTGCACGGCCGTGAACAACAGCAGGCACTCCAAACCATTGACGCCGAAATAGACAATATCCGCGCCGCCTGGAACTGGCTGGTCGCCCATCATGGCACTGCCGAAATCAGCCGATCCCTCTCTGCCCTGCACCACTTTTACGACATGCGCGGCCGGTTTGTGGAGGGCGAAGCCAGCTTTCGGCTGGCCGCAGCGCAATGGCCGCCGCAAACCGATGACCCGGCCGGGCAGGTGTTGGCCGGCCGTTTATTGGCGCGGCAGGGCTTCTTTCTGGAAAGACTCAGCGCCTGGGAAGCGGCAGCCGACCTTTTCCAAACCAGCCTGACGCTCATTCAGGGGCATGATTCAGCAGAAGAGGCGTTTGTGCTGAACCAGCTTGGTCTGACCGTCTACAATCAGGGGGCTTATGAGCAGGCGGAAACGTTATACTGCCGCAGCCTGGAAATAAGCCGCCGGGTCGGGGCTACCGCACAGGAAGCCACAACGCTGGTCAATCTGGGCGCGCTGCTGCGCGAACAGGGAAACTATCCGGCAGCCCGCCGCCTGATCGAGGAAGGTCTGGCCTTGCTACGACCCGGCGAAGACCCCCGGCAGTTGGCAATTACCCTGCAAGTGCTGGGCAGTGTATTGGAAACAGAAGGGGCTTATGGTGAAGCCCAAACCCATTACCGGCAAAGCCTGGCCATTTGCCAGCAAATTGAGGACCGGCTGGGGCAGGCAATTTTGTGCAGTAATTTGGGGAATATTGCCCGGCAGCAAAATGCCTTGCCAGAGGCGCAGGCATGGGGGCAGCAGGCATTGGCCTTGTTTCAGGAGATTGGCGATCCCTGGGGCATCGCTATTTCGTCGGTGCGGTTGGGTGACCTGGCGTTGGCGCAGGGTGCGTATGAACAGGCGCGGCAGTTGTTTCAGGCCAGTCTGAAAATTTGCCAGGAGGTGGGGGATCAGCGGGGCACGGCCGTTTCTCTTTGTAATCTGGCTTATGTGGCCCTGGCCCTGGAAAGGCTGCCCAAAGCCAGGGAACTGTTTCACCAGGCCATCGAAATTGCCGCGGCCATTCAATTTATGCCGCTGTTGTTGAAAGCGTTGGCCGGCATGGCCCACTGGTTGTATAAGGTAGGCGAAAGCGAAAAGGCCAGGACGGTGATCACTTTTGTATATCAGCACCCCGCTACGGATGACGGCGTTCGTGAACAGGCCACCACGCTGCGGCAAAATTTGCTGGCGTCCTTATTCTCAGAAGAAACAACGGCCGTGCCCCCCGCCGAATCGCCCGACCTCCACACCATCCTGGGCCTGTTGGAGATTAGAGATTAGCGATTAGCTTCCCCAATCTCTAATCTCCCCTCTCTCTGGTATCAACCCACACATTTGCGTACAATGGCGCATCATGGCAGTACAGATCAACCTGTTCGGCTCGCCGCAATGTTTACAGGACGGCCAACTTATCACCCTGCACCGCCGCAAAGCCATGGCCCTGCTGGCTTACCTGGCGGTGACGGCCCGGCCACACGGCCGTGACGCCCTGGCTACCCTCTTCTGGCCGGACTATGATCAATCGGGCGCGCGGGCCAATTTGCGCCGCGACCTTTCCTATCTGAAAGGGGCGCTGGGCGACGTGGTGGATGTCAGCCGCGCCGAGGTCAGCCTGACGCCGACAGAGACGTGGCGGCTGGACACGGCCGATTTTGCGGCCCGCCTCATCCAGGCACAAAGCCACAACCATCCCGCCGATCCCCTCTGCCCCGCCTGCCAGCTTGCCCTGACGGAAGCCGTTGACCTCTACGTTGGTGATTTTATGGTCGGTTTTACCCTGCCGGACTGCCCTGAATTTGATGAGTGGCAATTTTTCCAGCGCGAAGGGTTTCGCCAATCGCTGGCAACGGCGCTGCAACAATTGATTGAATACCACCTGGCGCAGGCCGCATTTGGGGTGGGGGCGGAGTACGGCCGTCGCTGGCTCTCTCTTGACCCTTTGCACGAACCGGCCCACCGCCAGCTAATGCAGCTTTATGCCTGGGACGGCCAGCACGCTGCCGCCCTGCGCCAGTATGAAGAATGCCAACGCCTGCTGGCCGAGGAATTGGGCGTCGCGCCTGACGCTGAAACTGCCACCCTTTACGAAAACATCAAGATGCGCCAGCTTGCCCCACCCGCTACCCCAACGCCGACCGCACCGGCAACGGCCGTGACCACCCCCCAAACCCGCTACCGACAAGGCGAATTCCTGGCCGTGGGCGGGCACGGCGAACTGTATCACGGCGTAGACCTGGTCACGGGCGCGCCTGTGGTCATCAAGCGGCTGCGCCCGGAACTCAGCCAGCAAGCGCCCGAATATGTGGCTCGTTTCCAGCGTGAGGGGCAGTTACTCAGCGAACTGAACCATCCCAACATCGTCAATATGCTGGCCTTGTTTGAATTTGATGGCCAGCACCATATTGTGATGGAATATGTGAGCGGCGGCAGCCTGCGCCAGTTATTGGAACAGCAGCCGCAGTTGCCCTTTGCACAGGCGCTCACCATTGCCCTGGAACTGGCCGACGCCCTCAGCCGCGCCCACCATCTGGGCATTATCCACCGCGATTTGAAGCCAGAAAACGTGCTGCTGGCGGCCGGCCATTCACCCCGCCTGACCGATTTTGGCCTGGCCCGGCTGCACCACGACGACTCGCGCATTACCCAACAAGGGTTATTTATCGGCAGCCCGGCCTATATGAGTCCTGAAGCTCTCCAGGGGGAAGACCTGGACGCGCGCGGCGACATCTGGTCGTTTGGCGTGCTGCTGTTTGAGATGTTGGCCGGGCAACGGCCGTTTGCGGGGGAACAGGTCACGGCCGTGATCACCCGCATCCTGAACGACCCCGTACCCGACATCGAACGGTTCCGGCCGGATACACCACCCGCCCTGGCCGACTTGCTGCGCCATATGCTGGTCAAAAACCGGCAGGATCGCCTCAGCAGTATGCGCCAGGTGGCGGCGGCGCTAGAAGCGATTCGGGAAGGGCAATCGGGCCATTTTGGACCACTGATGGCCAGTTCATCGGCGAGCGACCGCCTGCAATTTACCATCACGCCGCCCGCCCGGCGGGCATCTAGTACCAGCGAAGAGCATATCTTCACGGCGCATACAGTACGCACCCCCACACCGCTGCCGGGCAAACCCGTCTTCCACAACCTGCCGCCACAGCCTACCACTTTTGTCGGCCGAGAGCGCGAGCTGCAAGACATTCACCAATGGCTGTTGGAAATACCCACGCGCCGGCTGATAACGATTGCCGGCCCTGGCGGCATTGGCAAAACCCGGCTGGCGTTGGCGGCCGCACAATCCGTCCTGGATGCTTTTGCCGATGGCGTCTTTTTTGTGCCGCTGGCGCCTTTGACTACTGCGGATCATATCTTTACCACGCTGATAGAAAACCTGCATCTGCAACCGATCAATACCAAAGAGCCAAAGGATCAGCTGTTGGCCTACCTGCGCCAGAAGCAGATGCTCCTGGTACTAGACAACTTTGAGCATCTGCTGGAAGGCGCTGACCTGGTGGCCGATATATTGCAAACCGCGCCGGAAGTCAAAATTCTGGTCACGTCCCGCGAACGGCTGCGCCTGACCGCCGAGAGCGTCTACGCGCTGAGCGGGCTGGCGTATCCCAAGTGGCAAACCGTACCGGCGGGCTGGCGCGACGAGCAACTGGCGGCCTACGACGCGCTCAAACTGCTGCAACAGCGGGCGCGCGCCATGCAAGTTCCTTTCCCCCTGTCACCCGCTGAACGAGAGGCGATGGTACGCATCTGCCATCTGGTGGAGGGCATGCCCCTGGCGCTGATGATGGCTACAAGCTGGCTGCCGCTGCTGTCGTTTGCCGAAATAGCCGCCGAAATTGCCGAGTGCCTGGATTTCCTGGAAGTGGAAATGCGCGATCTGCCAGAACGGCAGCGCAGTATGCGGGCGACCATTGACTCTTCCTGGAAGCGGCTCACGGCCGAAGAGCAGCAGGTTTTTATGAAACTGTCGGTATTTCGGGGTGGATTCACACGGCAGGCGGCGCAGGCAGTGGCCGGGGCCAGCCTGCGTAGCTTGCGGGCGCTGGCCGATAAATCGCTGGTGTCGTTGTCGCGGAGTGGGCGTCACGGCCGTAGCGAACGGTGCGAAATCCATGAACTACTGCGACAATACGGCGCCGAGCTTCTGGAAAAAGCCGGACTGGCGGAAACCACACACCAGCTACACAGCCAATACTATCTGGAACGCCTGCGGGAATATGAACCGGCGATCAAAGGACATGAGCAATTGGCGGCGCTGCGGGAAATAGAAGCGGATACAGATAATATCCGCCTGGCCTGGCAGTGGGCAGTAGATCATCAAAATCTGGCGGCTCTAGACCAGGCAATGCAGGCATTTCATTTTTTCTTTGATTTGCGGGTGCGCCAGGCAGAAGGCAGCCAGTTATTCCTCAAGACCTACCAGCAATTGCTTTTGTCGGGAATGGAAAAGACGGCGCCGATCATGGTGCGCCTGGTCGTGCGCGCTCACTTTTTGGGCATCTTTGCCGCCGCCTACGCACAGCCAGATATAGAAGCGGCGTTGCTGAAAAGTCTGGCAGCCGCCCGGCATCAGGCCAACCAGGCAGAAACGGCCTACTGCCTGGGGGCATTGGGCTGTTACTACTTATTGGTCAGCTTTGAACCATCACGCGGGCTGCCATTGCTGCAAGAAGCGCTAACGCTCTTTCGGGCGCTGGGCGATAACTTTTTTACATCCCGCGCCCTGTTATGGGTCAGTCTGTGCTGTGTGCAGATGGGACTACTGACCGAGTTTTACGATTATGCCCAGGAAAGTGTGGCCGCATCGCTGGCGATTGGCAACAAGGTAGATGCTACCTATTCGCTGGTGAATCTGGTGGAAGTGGCCATCGTGCGCGGCGAGTACGAGACGGCCCGCCGTAACTTGCAAGAAGCACTGACCAGCGCCAGCGAAATGGAGATGTATGTCCCTCTGGCGTATCTGGAAATGCTGCTCGGCTTTTTACACCTGTTGGCGGGGGAGATGGAAATTGCCCAACCCCTGATCGAGAAAGCGTATCGCCTGGCCAGGGATTATGACTATGCTATTGCGGTGGCCTTTACGGCCGGGATGCGCGCCCTGTTGTGCAGTATTCAGGGAGAAAATCGCCAGGCGCGCCAGCTTGCCATGGAGAGTCTGTCTATCACCGGTAATCATGGACTGGGGGTCATTCTGGCAAATTGGGCGCTGGCAGTGATGGCCTGCCATGAATGTGTTTACCCGGATGCACGTGGATTCCTGTGGGGGGCGCTGGATATGGCGCAGCAGGGGCAATATGAGGCGGCGAAGGTGTGGTTGTTGCCGGTCACGGCCGTGATCCTGGCAGCTAACAACGAAAACGAAAAAGCTCTGGAACTGCTCTCGCTGGCCTACCACCATCCGCTCAACCAGATTGGTTGGTGGGATCATTGGCCGCCGCTGGCCGAATTGACGTCTCGCCTGCAAGCAGAAGCAGGCGAGACCGCCTGGCAGCGCGGGCATTCGTTATCGCTGGAAGCAGTGACGGAGCAACTGCTGGCGGCATGGGGAATTGATGCGTGACGAGTGACGAGCCTGGTCACGCATCACTCGTCACGCAATTCCTCAAATCGCTGTCTGTATTGGATCACCGCCGGCCGCCGCACAAACCCCAACTGTTCATTGATGGCTATCATTCCCTGGTTGGCCGTGTCATTGTGGACGACGATGCGGGTATACCCTTTTTGCTGTGCAAAAAGTATGCCTTGTAGTTTCAGGGCCAGGGCAATGCCGCGCCGCCGGTAGTCGCGCCGGGTGCCGGTCAAGTCAATCACCAGGCTGTTGTCACCCCGGTTGGCAAAGAATGAACTCATGCCCACGTACTCCGCACCGTGTAGAGCCACAAATGTGCCGTCGGGCACAAAGGTGGGATTTTCCACCACCTGCTGCCGAAATTGGGCCAAAGTCATACGCACAATTGGGTCCAGGCTGGGCACATCCTGGTCGAGCGCCCATTGCAGTTCGTACAGTTTTTCTTCGCGTTGAGGATCGTCCGCCAGGTCGCTGTAGGCCTGGATGACAATGCCCTGTGCGGCCAGCCGCCCGGTGAAGTCGCCATACGGCCGTGCATCAAATCCGGCCACATCGAGATAGGATTCCCAACGACGGCCGTATTCCCCAAATCCCAGTTTTTCCAGAAAAGCGCAGGCCGCCACGCTATCGGCGGCGGCCTGCGCCTGTAACGTCGTCGGCTGCCACTGCTGCAAATCGGCCAGCAGCGCGGCATACAGGGCGCTGCCCACTCCCTGCCGCTGCCACTCTGGCAATACTCCCATGTTCAACCAGAACTTGCCCGGCTGGTACATATCCACGTATTGGGTGTAGTGGGCGTAGGCAATCACCTGCCCCTCCGCCACCGCTACCCAGCGGGCGAAGTGGCACATGGGGTCGCGCCGTTCGTCATAGGTGCGTAGTTCGTCGGCCGTCACCGGCTGCGCCGGTTGCACGGTGCTGATGACGTGGGCCACGCGGGTATAATCAACGGCCGTAGCCGGGCGAATATGAATGGAATCGGGCATCTCTACGGCCGTGATGCTAACACATCAGCCGTGGCCGAACCAACCAACGCACGCGACCGG
>JAHBVI010000128.1 GCA_019637635.1 Anaerolineae bacterium | reverse complement strand
GGACCGGTTAATATAAGGGCTGTAGTAGCGGGCGTTCATGTAGATGAGGCCAATGTCGTTGGGGGCCAGATTGTTCATTTTGTGGTCGGTGAAGCCCCGGTCGGTCAGCCCGGCGGCGGGGGCCGCGCCGCGCCAGCCGCCAAAGGGGAGGTAACGCGCTTCGCTATACGGCACGGGGTCTCCCGCCTGCGGGTGGGGGCTGCCGTTCAGGTTATAGCCATAGCTCATTACACTGGTGCTGCCGAGGTGATCCGTGTGCGTGAAGAAGATGCCATCATGACCCGGTCCCGGGTCGCCGCTTACTTTCACGGCAATCGCCTGCCCGGCCAGACTGTAGGTGCGGCGGCGGATGATGTCGCCGCTGGCCAGGTGTTGTAATTCAAAGTTGCTAAAGGCTAAATGGCCGGCATCCAGGTTGTTTTCCAGCGCAATACGGATGACGACTGTGGGGGGAGGGAGACCAGGGTTAAAATCAGCTTGTATGGTGGTTATGCCCCTAAGGTCTGCCGGATTTGACCATAACAACGTGCGGCTCAAAGTTTGCCCGGTCAGATATTGAGATACGAGCCAAATCTGGCCGCCCTGTCCGAAACCAGCATCCAATTCACCGGTTATCTGGGCTGTCAGCCGATGCCAATCGGAGGGAGCCGCAGCGATATAATTGCTATACGCCGTCAGGGTCAGGTCATCAAAGTTCAGGTGGCCTTTGTCCAACACCACTTCGGTGTTCACCTGGAAGCTGGCGACGTTGGCTGGCGTGGTGAAGTTGCCGGTCACGCTCCGGCTGCCATTGAAAACATCATCATTTTGCCACACGTTGACGATGGTACCACTGCTGTACTGGACAAACAAACGGCCGTTGCCCGCGCTGCTCAACTGTCCACTCACCTGGGCAGTCAGTTGGTGGGACTGATCTGATTGGGCGGTAATGGGGTCGCTGAGGCTGGCGAGCCTGATGGTGTCAAACGTGAGCCAGCCCTCATCCAACACGGCCGTCAGCCCAACGCGCATCTGGGTAGCCGTGGCGTGGACGGCCGTGCCGCTGTGGGTCTGCGGCGCGGTGGGCTGGTGGTAATCCGTTGTCTGCCAGATGGGGTCTACGGCCAGCAGATTACCCTCTCTGCTTTACGGCCGTACATCCCCCACCGCACAAAAGAACGCAATTACAACTCTATCTCCGCTTTAATCACTTCCGCTTCCCGGTGAAAGGTGAAGCCCAACTTTTCACAGACATGTAACATGCCCCGGTTTTCGGCCAGGATATAGGCTTCGACGCGGGTAATGCCTTCAGCACGGCCGTAGCGCAGCAGTCGCCGCAATAATTCCGTGCCCAGTCCATGCCCCTGGTACATGTCGCTGATCAGCAAGGCAAACTCGCCGGTTTCGGCATTCCGCGCCCTGGTCAGGCGGCCAATGCCTAAAATCTGTTTGTCGCCGGTTGCCTCATCCGTTTTCTCGGCCACCAGCACCACCTCCCGGTCATAATCCACATGGCAGATGCGCAGCAGCCGGTCATGCTCCACCCGCTGGTCATATTGGAAGGCGCGGAAATAACGCATATACACGCTTTTTTCGGACAGCGTTTTGTGGAATTCCACCACCTGCGGCTCGTCTTCGGCCCGAATGGGGCGAATGTGCAAATGGTCGCCCTGGGTGGTGGTGTACGGTTGGGCGTATTCAATGGGATACGGCCGTATCGCCAGTCGGGGCAATTCGTCTTCCGTCACCTCCGGCCCATACAGCACCACCCGCGCATCCAGGGCAATCAAATGCTCGTCTGAGGCAAACAGCGGGTTAATGTCAATCTCCTTAATCCAGCGCTGCTCCACCACCAGGTCACCAAAATGGGCCAACAGTGATTCCAGCCCCGGCAGGTCAACCGGCGCTCGCCCCCGCACCCCTTTGAGCGCCTCATAAATCTTCGTCCGCTCCATCATGCGCCGCGCCAACGTCGTCGTCAGCGGCGGCAGCCCCAGCGCCCGGTCTTTGAACACCTCCACCAGCGTACCCCCGGAGCCAAATAACAGCACCGGCCCAAACTGCGGGTCTGGGCTGCTGCCAATGATCAACTCATACCCATTTTTCAAATTCAACATGGGTTGCACCGTCACACCCAAAAAATCAGCGGCGCTGTATCTGAAGGTGACGGCCTCTTTCATAGAGCGGTAGGCATGGCGCACCTCATCGGCCGTCACCAGGTCCAGTCGCACGCCGCCCACATCCGTCTTGTGCGTAATCGTCTCCGAATTAAGTTTAATCACCACCGGGTAGCCAATGGCTTCCGCAGCGGCTACAGCTTCTTCCTCGTTCTGCGCCAGGCGGGTGTCCACCGTGGGGATATCGTAAACGGCCAACACCTGTTTGGATTCATATTCGGTGAGGATAGTCCGCCCTGTCTGGCGTACTCGCTCCATCATTTGCCGCACCTCTTCGTGGCGGGCTGTGCTTTCTGGCGTCTGTGTCGGGATATGGGGCGTCTCATACAGGCTTTGCAGCCGCCGCTGATAACGCCACATGTAAAAAAAGGTGCGCGCCGCCGTGTCGGGAAAATCAAAGGTAGGGATGTTGCCCTGGTTCAAAATATCTTGCCCGGCGTGAACATCCGCGCCACCCATCCAGCTTGCCAGAATGGGTTTGCCAAATTTGTAACCGGCAGGACGGCCGTACTGCTTGTGCAGCAGTTGGGCCGTTTGCGTGGGCGAGGTCATCGCCTGCGGCGTCAGAATCACCAGCATCCCATCGCTGTTAGGGTCATTGGCCGCAATCTGAATCGCCTGGGCGTACCGCTCCGCGTCGGCATCCCCCAAAATATCCACCGGATTATTGTGGCTCCAATGGGCCGGTAAAATTTCGTCCAGCGCCGTCATCGTCTCCGGGGCCAGCGGCGTCAATTCGCCGCCGCTGCCAATCAGCGCGTCCGTAGCCAACACACCAGGGCCGCCGGCATTGGTGACAATGGTCAGGCGCGGGCCGCGCGGCAGCGGTTGTTTGGCTAAAACTTCGGCCATGTTAAAGAGGTCATCAATCCGATCCACCCGCAGCACACCGGAACGACGGAACGCCGCCGCAAGCACTTCATCGCTGCCCGTCAGCGAGCCGGTGTGGGAAGCCGCCGCCTGCGCTGCCGCCTCGGTGCGCCCCGGTTTGATGACGATGATGGGTTTCACCAACGCCACTTCCCGCGCCGCCGACAGGAACGAGCGGGCATTGCCGATGGTTTCCATGTAGATGACGATGCTTTTGGTGCGGGAATCATCCCCCAGGTAATAAATCAGGTCGCCCCAATCCACATCCAGCATGGAACCAATGGAAACAAAGGCGCTAAAACCAACATTCTCGCGCAGGCTCCAGTCTAAAATGGCCGTACAAAGTGCCCCACTCTGGCTGATAAAACCGACGGTGCCGGGCCGGGCCATGGTGCTGGCAAAGGTGGCGTTCAGACCGCTGACGGTGTTCATCACCCCCAGGCAGTTGGGGCCGATGATGCGCATATTGCCGCGCCGCGCTTCGGCCAGGATTTGCTGTTCCAGGGCCACCCCTTCCGGGCCGCTCTCCTTAAAACCGGCAGAAATGACAATTGCGCCGGGCACGCCGGCGTCCACGCACTCGCTGATAATGCCGGGCACGGTTTTGGCCGGGGTGACAATCACGGCCAGGTCTACGGGTTCGGGCACGGCCGTGATATTGGGATACGCCTTGATGCCCAACACACTGGTACGGGAAGGCGTCACCGGGAAGATAACACCGCCAAAGGAACTGCTCATCAGGTTCCACAAAATGGTACGGCCGACGCTGCCTTCGCGCTCTGTGGCCCCAATCACAGCCACACTTTTGGGGGCAAAAATTACGTCTAAAGGATTCCGGGCATAGCGCAGCACATTATGTGCCGCGGCTCGTTTTTGGTCAGTCATGGGGGTTCTCCAAAAGAGATTGGAGATCAGGAGATTGGAGATTGCATGCTTTCAATCTCTAATCTCCTGATCTCCAATCACTTTAATGATTTCAACACTTTAGCCTGCTGTTTTTCCGTAATCCGTTCGTGGGTTTGTAGAATATCCAGCAGTTGGGAGAGGGTCAGGGCGGCATGGACGGTGTAGCCATGTTGTTGCATGATCTCTTTGCCGCCCTGCTCGCGGTCAATCAGCACCACCGCCTCATTCACCTGCAAACCGGCGGCTTTGAGGGCAATCATCGCCTCCATGATGCTGTCGCCGGAGGTGATCACGTCGTCAATGACCACGGCCGTTTGCCCCACTTCCCACACCCCCTCAATTTCCTTGCCCGTGCCGTAACTTTTAGACGTTTTGCGCGGGTAAATGAGGGGGATGTTCATGTCCAGGCAGAGCGCCGTACCAAAGGGCAGCCCGGCCAATGGCGGTGCGGCCAACAGGTCAAAGGACAGCTTTTCCAAAACCTGCCGGTATGCGGCCGTCGCCTGGCGCAGCGCCTTCGGGTAAGAGACCAGCACGCGCAAATCCAGGTAAATGCGCGAGGTACGGCCGCTGTGCAGCACAAATTTGCCTAATTGCACCGCGCCGACATCAAACAAAGTCAGGGCAAATTTTTCCAGGGGGGAATTTTCTTGTGTGGTCATATTGTCACTGAGTAATTGTGCAATTGGCTGCCAATTGCACAATTACTCCTCTACCGCCGTTTTAATTTCCTGTGAGACAAACAAATTATATGCCGTCAGGAGGCGCTGGCAAATGGGGCCGGGGCGGCCATCGCCCACGACCTGCCCATCAATCTGCACCACCGGCACGATGGCCCGCGAAGACCCGCTGACTGCCGCTTCCTGTAAATGGGGGATTTCGTCCAGGTGGACGGCCGTAAAATCCACCGGTATGCCCAATTGTGCGGCCAGTTCCAGCACAATGCGACGGGTGATGCCCGCCAGCACGCCGCTGCCCGCCGTGCGCAGCACCCCATCCCGCACGCCATAAAAATTGGTGCCCGTACCTTCCAGCAAATGACCGGCCTCGTCCACCAGAATATATTCATACACGTCGCCGCCCACCGGGTGCACCCGGCGCGCCTGGGCAAAGTCGGCAGTTTTAGCCAACGGCCGTGTCCGGTGCAAATCGCGCGCCACTTCCACCACCACCCCGTTCGTATACAATGTCGGGTCAGGCGGCGTAAACGGCAGCAGGGCAATCGTTTCCCGGCTGGTCGTACCCAGATGCGTGGGCGGCGCCGCCAACACGTCAAAGCGCACCCGCGCTTCGGTAAAGGGAAAAGCGGTACACACCTGATGCAGCGCCCGGCGCAGCCGCTTTTCATCCAGCATATACTCCCAGCCCAACAGCAGCATGGATTGGACGGTGCGGTCAATGTGATCTTGCAAATGCAGGAACTTATTGTGGGCAAAGGTGCGCAGCGCCGAATAGACGCCCAACGCCAACCCATCATACAGGCCGTCAAATGTAGACACACCAGGGGGAATGGGCAACGGCCGTACCCCTTCTTCTTCTATCGCATACCATTGAATTGTCATACAGAGATTGTATCGCAAATGAGGTAAGGGGATGAAGCAGGTATTGTCAACTTCATTTACCTGTCTTATCATCTACCGGCATGGTCGGCAAAACAAAGCGGTGTCCTACATAAATTTGCGGAGCGATTTCCCAATCGCCCAACAACCGAAAAGGAACAGGATTAAATGAAAAAAGTGCAACCTGCCCGGCAGCAAACGGAAGATGAACGGCTGTTGGCCGGGCCAAATCTGGAGCCAATGCCGTATCACAAAACGGATACCTGGCGCGTTTTGCGGGTGATGGGGGAAATGGTGGAAGGGTTTGACCTGCTGGCGGAATTAGGCACGGCCGTAACCATCTTCGGTTCGGCGCGGGTACAACCAGGGGAAGCACAATACGAAACGGCCGTCACCGTGGCCCGTCTGTTGGGCGAAGCCGGCTTCAACATCATGACCGGCGGCGGCCCCGGCCTCATGGAAGCCGCCAACAAAGGGGCGCGCGAAGCCGGCGTCGTCTCCGTTGGCCTGAACATTGAACTCCCCTTCGAACAAGATTTGAACCCCTATGTAGAGGTGGGCAAAGAGTTCCGCTACTTCTTCACCCGCAAAGTGATGCTGCTGAAATATGCCCGGGCGTTGGTCATCTTCCCCGGCGGTTTTGGCACGCTGGACGAAATGTTTGAAACCCTCACCCTCATCCAGACCGGCAAAATCAAAAATTTTCCTGTCGTTTTGTTTGATTCTGCCTTTTGGGGTGGACTGATAGAGTGGCTGCGCCACACCATGCTCGCCCAGGGGAAAATAAACCCCACCGACCTGGAACTTTTCCACATTACCGACTCGCCTGAAGAAGCCTGCGCTATTATTCGGCAGGCGCTTCAAGGAACGGTCTAAAAAGTTTATGGACGTCATCCTCATCTCCCTCATCCCCTACATCATCGGCAGCGCAGTTGTGCCGGTACAAATTATTATCGGTGTGTTACTGTTGCAAAGCCCCCGGCAAGGATTGTTAAAAAGTAGCGCCTACGTTGCCGGCATGACGGTCACTCGCGTATTACAAGGGCTGGTCTTTGGTTTTGTTTTTACTGCGTCCGGCGCGGCTGCGGTTGAAGGCAGCAGCGGCAAGAGTTTGGTCGTTTCTACCCTGTTGCTTATTTTGGGTGTTCTCTTGTTAATCGCCGCTTACAAAAAGTGGCGCAAAGAAGAAGACCCCGATGATCCACCCCCCAAATGGCTGACTACAATTGACAGCGCCACCCCGTTCAAGGCATTTAGCATTGGCTTTTTGCTGCCGCTGATTGCTGCCAAGTTATGGGTTTTCACCCTCAGCGCGTTGGCGACCATTGCCGACGCCCAGTTGGGTCAACCGGCCAGCGCCATTGCCTACCTGCTCTTCATTTTGCTCGCTCAATCCTTATTACTGCTGCCTATTCTGATTCGTATCCTGATGCCCGCCAGGTCAAAATCGGTACTCGACGGGGTTTCAATCTGGTTAACCAAAAACAACCGCCCCATCGTCATCGCCGTTTCCCTGGTTTTTGGCCTCTTATTTTTGTATTCAGGTGTAACAGGCTTGCTTTACTAATCAGCGAACAGTGGAAATCAGTTAGTGTCACGAAGTTTTCGCCAACCCCTTGAGACTAGAACGGATGGAGAAATAAGCGAATAAACGTCCAGAGAGTACTCCGTTTATTTCTTTATCCGCTGTAGTCATGGTGAAAAACGAATGATGCTAACGAAAACAGGTTGGAGGTTGCCACACGGCCGTACCATATGTTACATTTCCCCCATCAATTACCCATTTACCCAATTACCCAATTATTCATTGACCTATGATCCCCGAAAAAATCAACCGCTACGAAATTAAACGAGAACTTGGCCGGGGCGGTATGGCTTCGGTCTATGAAGCGTATGACCCTCAATTCCAGCGCCCCGTCGCCGTGAAACTGCTGCCGCGGGAATTTTTACACGACCCCGAATTCCGCGCCCGTTTCACCCGTGAAGCCCGCACCATCGCCGCTCTGGAACACCCGGCCATTGTACCCGTTTATGACTTTGGCGAAGAAGATGGGCAGCCCTTCCTGGTCATGCGCCTGATGACCGGCGGTTCGCTCAATGACCGACTGGCGCATGGCCCCATTCCCATTGACGAAGCCGCCGAAATCCTGAAACGCATTGGTTCGGCGCTGGATCGGGCGCACAGCCAGGGCATCATCCACCGCGACCTGAAGCCGGGCAACATCCTGTTTGACCATTATGGCGACGCTTTCCTGGCCGATTTTGGCATCGCCCGCATCACCACTGCCGGTTCGCAACTGACCGCCAGCGGCAGCCTGGTAGGCACACCCACCTACATGAGCCCTGAACAGGTATATGGCAACAAGGAGCTAGACGGCCGTTCCGACATCTATGCCCTGGGCGTCATCCTCTACCAGATGCTCACCGGTGAAATCCCCTTCGACGCCGACACCCCGGCGCGCATGATGATGGCCCACGTGATGAACCCGGTGCCCCACCTGGTGGACAAACGCCCCGACCTGGCCCCCTGTGACCTGGTGATCAGCAAAGCGATGGCCAAAGAGCCAGACCAGCGTTTCTCCACCGCCTCTGACATGACCAGCGAATTGTCGGCCATTACCCAAAAGATGAAACAGCCAGATTTCACGGCCGTACCTCCCCCCCCACCGCCGACTTTGGCCACTACCCCGCCGGAAGCGGCGCCAACAGAAACGTTAACGGCTACGGCCGTGCCCGAACCCACCCCCTCACCCGAACCCACCCCACCGCCGCCGCCGCGCCCCACGCCCCAGGCGGCTGCCGCCTACGCCGAGCCGTCCTTCAGCGAAGAATTGGCTGCCGCCGGCGGCAGCGCCAAAACACCCACCTGGCTGCTGGCATTGCTGGGCGTGCTGGCGCTGTTTTGCCTGGGCGGCACGGTCGTTGGGGGTTTTGCGGTATACAACGCCTTTACCGGCGGCGACGAGACCACCACGCCCACGGCCGTTGCCATACAGGACAACGACAGCGGCGACGCCTCCGTGTTTGACGCATTGGATGAGGCCACCCATACCCCCATCCCCTCGGCAACACCTGTGCCCACCGACACGGCCGTGCCCGAAGCCACCCCCCGCCCGACGAATACGGCCGTGCCCGCCGCAGATGACGCCCTGGCCACCCGCCAAAGCCTGGAAGCCACCCGCGCCGCTGCCGCCGGGGGGCAAACCAACGACGACAACAATGGCAGCGCCAGCGCCCTGGCCACCCGCCAAAGCCTGGAAGCCACCCGCGCCGCCCTCATCGCCAGCCAGCCCGTCAGCCTCTTTGGGGAACTGAGCAACCAAAACGCCCTGCTGCGCCCCACCAGCGGCGAACTGCCCCACGACCCCGGCGACAACACCATTGAAATGGTTTACCCCGGCATCAGCGCCGCCGATTTTGTTCTCAACGTCCACTTTCTCAACCCCTACCCCACCCAGGCGGGCAGTTGGGACTTTGGCGTCACCTTCCGCCAGGAAGAGCCGGACGAAGAGTTGCGATTGGTGGTCCGTTCGGATGGCCTGTGGAATCTCAACAACCGCAGCCAGGACGGCGACGAATTTATCCAGGAAGGTAACGTCTCCGGCATTCTGGATATCCAACCAAACCAGGCCAACCAGTTAACCCTGATCGCCCTCGGCGATACCGGCGTCTTTTTCCTCAATGAAGAGTTCATCGCCACCCTGGATCTGTCGGCGCGGCAAGATGAGGGCGAAATTGCCTTAGGCACCGGCTTTTACACCACCAACGAACGGCAAGGCGCCACAACCGAATATGAAGATTTTGCCGTCTGGTCGCTGGAACCAGCGTTTGGGCCGGCCGATGGTGAATTAGATCATGCGCTGGATGATTTGATTAAGCTGGAAGATTCCGGCGTCAGGCTGCGCAATTTGATCGCCGCCGCCACCTTCCTCAACCCGTTTGCCGCCGCCACCAATGATTTCGACTTTGGCTTTTCCTTCCGTGACGACAACGATGGCACCAAATATTGGCTGGTCATCGCCTCCGAAGGAGAATGGGAGTTGGTTGGTCGCTACGGCGACGCCGACAGCGACACGACGCTGCAAAGCGGGCGGATTCGCAATTTGAATTTAGGTGCTGACGAGAGTAACGATCTGGCCTTGATTGTGTGGGGTGAAACCGGCTTCTTTTTTGTCAACGGCGAGTTCGTCGAACAGCTAGACCTGTTCGATATTACCCACGCCGGAGACGTGGAAATTTTCACCGCTTTCTACTTTGACCACGAAATTGAAGGCGAAAGCACCGATTACGAAGAATTCACCATCTGGCCCCTGCCGTAAAAAAGAGATGGGGAGATTGGGAGATTAGCCAGCAATTTTCAATTTACCAGCATTCTGACGGTGGGATGGGACGGCGCGGGTTCCGTTTGGGCAAAACATGTGGCCTTGTCTCCGCGCTGTCTCACCCTCTCCAAAAAACGGGGCGAGACAGGCGGGGGACAAGGTATTTTGTTATGTCAAAGGCTCTGGCCCGCCTGTCCCGCCCCTACGCCTCATCGTCAATTTAGAATTGTTGTCATCAACCCATCACCGAAAGCGCCGCTTCGGCTACTGCCTCCGGCGTCAAACCTAGCTTTTCGTAGATGGTTTTGTACGGAGCGGATGCGCCGAAGCGATTCAGGCCAATGGCTTTGCCGCTGTCGCCGATGTGCCGTTCCCAACCCAACGTAACGCCGGCTTCGATGGAGACCCGCGCCTTGATGTGCGGCGGGAGAACCGTATTGCGGTAAACGTCCGGTTGGGCGGCAAACAGTTCCCACGAAGGCATAGACACCACCTGCGCCCCCACCCCTTGTTCCGCCAACAGCTTTTCAGCTTCCAGGGCAATCGCCACTTCCGACCCCGTCGCCAGGAGTAGTACCTGCGGCTGGCGCGTAGGCTGTTTGATGACATACGCCCCGTGCGCCACGCTGCCGGTAATTTGCGATTGCACATGGTTGAGTGTGGGCACAGCCTGGCGTGTCAGGATGAGGGCGGTGGGGCCGCTTTTGTTTTCCAGGGCGATTTGCCAGGCTTCGGCCACTTCGACGGCGTCACACGGCCGTATCACCGTCAGCCCCGGTATCGCCCGCAAACTCATCAACTGTTCGATGGGTTGGTGGGTGGGGCCGTCTTCGCCCAGGCCAATACTGTCATGGCTAAAAACGTAAATAACCGGCAGCCCCATCAGCGCCGCCAGCCGGATGGAGCCGCGCATATAGTCGGAAAAAACGAGGAAGGTGCCGCCATACGGCCGTACCCCCCCGTGCAGCGCCATCCCATTCATCATCCCACCCATGGCATGTTCGCGGATGCCAAAATGGATATACCGCCCGGAAAAGTCATCCCGCGACAGGGGCGTTTCCCCTTTGAGCGCCGTGTTGTTTGAGCCAGTCAGGTCGGCCGAACCGCCGAGCAAATAGGGCACATGGGGTGCTATCGCGTTCAGCACCATGCCGGAGGAAGCCCGCGTGGCCAGCGCCTTGCCCACTTCAAACGTGGGCATCATCGCGCCCCAATCGGCGGGCAGGTCGCCATTGAGCGCCTGCTGGAACGCCGCCGCCAGTTCCGGGTGTGTTTCCTGGTAACGCCCCCACAACGCTTCCCATTCTGCTTGCGCCGCGTCGCTGCCTGCCAGAAACGCCGGAACCTCATCGGGCACGTAAAACAGCGGCTCTAACGGCCAGCCCAATGCCTGCTTGGTCAGGCGCACTTCTTCCTCGCCCAGCGGCTCGCCATGCACTTTGGACGTATCTTGCCGGTTGGGGCTGCCATAACCGATGTGGGTGCGGCAGGCGATGAGCGACGGCCGTGCCGCCCCCTGCGCCTCTTGAATAGCCGCCAGCACTGCCAGCGGATCATGCCCATCCACCCGGTTGGTGTGCCAGCCATAGGCCGCGTACCGCGCCAGCACATCTTCAGAGAATGTGAGATCGGTACGGCCGTCAATCGTGATCCCATTATCGTCATACAGCACAATCAACTTGCTCAGCCCCAAATGCCCCGCCAGCGAAGACGCCTCGCCAGACACCCCTTCCATCAGGTCGCCATCGCTGGCGATCACGTAGGTGTAATGATCCACCAGGTCAAAACCAGGCCGGTTAAATCGCGCCGCCAGCCACTTTTCCGCCAGCGCCATGCCTACGGCATTGGTAATGCCCTGCCCCAACGGGCCGGTGGTCGTTTCCACGCCCGGCGTGTGCCCATACTCCGGGTGGCCCGGCGTGGCGCTGCCCCACTGCCTGAACTGCATCAGTTCAGACATAGGCAGGTCATAGCCGCTCAGGTGCAGCAGGCTGTACAGCAGCATCGAGCCATGCCCGGCCGACAACACAAAACGGTCGCGGTCAAACCATTGCGGGTCTTGTGGATTGTGTTTCAAAAACTGCGTCCACAGAACGATGGCCACATCGGCCATGCCCATGGGCATCCCCGGATGGCCGATATTGGCCTTTTGTACGGCATCCATCGTCAGCCCACGAATGGTGTTGGCCGCCAGACGGTGTTTTTCCAAGTTGTATGTGGTCATGTTGTTTCCTCGTTGTTCGTAATCCGTGTTCCGTAATCCGTAATCGGATTTTAGACTTCGGTTTACGGATTACGTTTTACGGATCACGTCATTTCGGCGCCATGCGGATCGCGCCATCGAGCCGGATGACTTCGCCGTTGAGCATTTCGTTTTCAATGATGTGTTGGGCCAGGGCGGCGTATTCATCGGGGCGGCCCAGGCGAGAAGGGAAAGGTACCTGTTCGGCTAATGATTGGCGCGCTTTTTCCGGCAGCCCGGCCATCATCGGCGTTTCAAAAATGCCGGGGGCAATGGTCATCACCCGGATGCCGGAACGGGCCAGTTCGCGGGCCAGCGGCAGCGTCAGCGCCACCACCCCGCCTTTGCTGGCGGCGTAAGCTACCTGCCCAATTTGCCCATCAAAGGCGGCCACAGAAGCGGTGTTGATGATAACGCCCCGCTCACCGGCGGCGTTTGGTTCCCCTTTGCTCATCACCGCCGCCGCCAACCGGATAACGTTGAATGTGCCCACCAGGTTGATCTGGATGACTTTACTAAAAGCGTCAAAATCGTGCGGATTGCCTTCGCGGTCGAGCAGTTTGGCAGCAATGGCAATACCGGCGCAGTTGATGACGCCGTGCAATGCGCCAAAGGTGGTGACGGATGTGGACACGGCCGTGTCCACATCCGCCGCACTGGTCACATCCACCCGCACAAAACGGACACTCTCGCCCCATTCGGCCGCCAGTTCCGCCCCCGCCGCCTCATTCAAATCGGCAATAATCACGTTCCCACCGGCCTGCGCCAGCCGCCGTACACAGGCCGCCCCCAGGCCGGAACTGCCCCCCGTTACCAAAAATGTATGCTTTTGAATCTGCATTGTTTTTTACCTCTTTCCGTCCAGACCTGACAGGTTTTGGGAAACCTGTCAGGTCTCTTGCCAAAAGTTGCCGGATTTTAACACAATTACGGCAAGTTTAACGCGCCCATGTTTCCACCTGCCATGTGTGGTAAAATCACGCCATAACCAATGACCAATGACCATTGACAAAGGAACGCTATGTGCGGCCGATTTGCGCTCATTTCCTCAACCGAAGAAGTAGCCGATGCCTTAGGGGTTGATCCGGCAACCATCGCCGACATTCCCCCGGCTGTGCCCCGCTACAACATCGCCCCTACCCAACCGGTGCTGGCGGCCTATCTGGATGACGCCGGGCAGCGCCGCCTGACCTTTTTTCAGTGGGGGCTGGTACCGTCCTGGTCAAAAGACGTGACCATTGGCTCCCGGCTGATCAATGCCCGGTCGGAAACGGTGACGGAAAAACCATCGTTCCGCAACGCCTTCAAACGCCGCCGCTGCCTGATTCCGGCCGACGGTTTTTATGAATGGCAGAAGCTGAATGGCGGTAAACAGCCCATGTATATTCACGGGGCCGACGGCCGTCCGCTGGCGCTGGCGGGGCTGTGGGAAGTATGGCAAGAGCCAGAGGGCACACGGCTGCAAACCTGTACCATCCTTACCACCACGCCGAATGAATTGATGGCCCCCATTCATGACCGGATGCCGGTCATCCTGGAACCGGCAGATTTTGGCATGTGGCTGGAGCCGGGTGCGCACCCCGACGAGGCGCTGCACCTGCTACGGCCGTACCCCGCCGCCAACATGAAAGCGTATCCGGTGAGTACGGCCGTGAACAACCCCCGAAACGACACCGCGGCGTGCATCCAGCCGATGTGATCATGTGTTTGAGTGTTCAAGTGTTCACGTACTCACGTCAACACTTGAACACCTAAACACTCAAACACCTAAACACCCCCTATGCCCCCTGCTCTTTTCCTCGACCGTGATGGTGTAATTATTGAAAACCGGGCCGATTATGTGCGGCGCTGGGAGGATGTGCAGTTCTTCCCGCAGGCGTTGGCGGCGCTGGCGCAGATACGGCACACACCGTATAAGGTGATTGTGGTCACCAACCAGTCGGCGGTGGGGCGGGGGTTGATGACGCTGGCAACGGCCGTCGCTCTGAACGACCGGATTATGGATGTGGTGCGGCAGCATGACGGCCGTATAGACGCCAGCTACATTTGCCCCGACGCCCCTGACCAGGAAACGGGTTGCCGCAAACCCTTACCCGGCATGTTGCTTCAGGCCGCCCATGACCATCATCTGGATTTGAGCCAATCCATTATGATAGGCGACGCCCTGACCGACGTGCAGGCTGGGCGCGCCGCCGGAGTGCGCCTCTCCGCCCTGGTGCGCACCGGGCGCGGCCAGGCGCAGGCCGCCAAACCGGAAGCACTGGCCCTGTCCCCCCTGTCCATTTACAACGATCTATACACGGCCGTCGTCGAGCTAATCATCAAGAACCACCCCCTCTGACACGCCGCTCTCTGCCGCTGCCAGCCAAATTGCGAATTGCTGACAGTACATACGTCCAAAATATGTACGCCATATTACTTCCTGCCAACAGTGTCATTTGTAAGGAAAACATAGTGAGGAAACGCTGTTCATTCACCTTTCGGCAGCAGCGTCCCAACGGTATAATTTTGGGAATATGCGTGGTTCTTAACCGATCTATAGAACCATGTCATTCCGAGCGAAGTCTTCGGAGCGAGGAATCCCTACACCTCGATTATTCCAATGGATCATAGCGATGGATGAATCAATGAATTTACACAGAAAGGTAAAAGCGTCAGAAAACGCCATATATGACGCCTCAAAAGAGTTGTACCAGACCCTCTTTGAGCAGGCCGCTGATGGCATCTTTATCGCCGATGCACAAGGGAAGTATGTGGAAGTCAACCGGCGCGGTTGTGAGATGTTGGGGTATACCCGTGAAGAAATTTTGGCGCTTTCCATGGCCGATCTTATCCCGACTGAGGATGTGCCGTTGGACATGGCGGTGCTGCAAGCGAGCGGTACGCTGCTCAAGGAACGCCGGCTGCGCTGCAAAGACGGCCGTCTGCTGCCGGTAGAAATCAATGCCCAGGTATTGGCCGACGGCCGTTTGCTGGGTATGGTGCGCGACATTAGCGAGCGCAAACAAGTGGAGCAGGCATTACAACGTTCCAACGACCTGCTACAGGCCATCATCCAGGCCGCGCCGGTAGCTATCATGGGCCTGGACCTGGATGGGAACGTGCAAATGGTCTGGAATCCGGCGGCGGAAAAGATGCTTGGCTGGAAAGCCGATGAGGTGATGGGCCGCCCCCTACCCAGCGTACCGGTACAAAATCAAGAAGAATTCCATCGCTTCCGAGAAAACATACGGAGCGGCAAAACGCTGGACGGCGTGGAAGTGCGCCGGCAGCGGCGTGATGGCAGCCCCATTGATTACAGCATCTATGCCTCGCCATTGCACAACGCCGAGGGGCAAATCACCGGCAACGTTGCGGTGCTGGTAGACATGAACAAGCGGAAAGAAGTAGAGGATGAACTCAGACGTAATCGTGAGGCGGCTGTCTATTTCTCCGAACAGTTGTCGGCATTGCAAGAAGTTTCCATACAACTTTCCATAGCTCAATCTGTGGATGATTTATGTCAGCAGGCGGTGCAATTGGGGCGCTCCCGTCTGGGATTTGATCGTGTGGGGATATGGTTTATTGAAGAACATCTGGGCATCATGCGTGGCTCGTTTGGCACGGATGAACAGGGCAATCTACGGGATGAGCGGGATGAGCAAGTGGTGTTCAGACACGAAGGATTGGCCTGGCACGCCTTCTCCCGTAAAGAACCCTTAGCTTTAGTTGAGTACGGTGTTTTGTACAATCACTTAGGCCAACCGGTGGGCGAAGGCGACAATGCCATGGCGCCCCTTTGGGATGGCGATGAGGTCGTTGGCGTGATTAGCATTGATAATTTTACCACCCGCCAACCGATTACGGAACATCAGCTTGAGATTTTGCGGCTGTATGCCACCACAGTGGGCCATCTTATCACCCACAAGCGAGTGGAAGAGGCGCTGCGCGCCAGCGAAGCACGCTTCCGAACTTTTGTTGACCACGCCGCCGATGCCTTTTTTTTGCATGATGCGGCAGGCGCTATTCTGGACGTGAACCGCGAGGCCTGTGAGAGCCTGGGCTACACCCGCGAAGAATTGATCTCGATGACGCCGTATGACTTCGATGTGGGCACTGACTTCTCCTTAATTGATCGTGTCAGGGCGCAATTGGATGCCGGGGAGCTGCTCACGTTTGACACAAAGCACCGCCGCAAGGACGGGCAAATTTTTCCGGTTGAAGTCCGTGTACGCCCGCTGTGGCAGGGTGGGCTGCGGTTTGGCGTCTCCCTGGCCCGGAATGTTACCGAACGCAAACAGGCGGAGAAGGCACTCTCACTGTTTCGGTCGCTTATTGACCACGCCAATGACACCATTGAACTGATTGACCCGGAAACGGGCAGGTTCCTGGACGTGAATGAGCAGGCTTGCCGGGCGCACGGCTACAGCCGCGAGGAATTCCTGGCCCTCACCGTGCCCGACATTAACCCTCAGGTCACGGCCGTGTCCTGGCAAAACAGTATGCAGGAATTGCGGCAGATTGGTTCTCGTATCACCGAAAGCCAGCACCGGCGTAAAGATGGTTCATTTTTCCCCGTTGAGGTCAATGTGACTTACATCCACCTGGATCGCCCCTACGTTTTGGCGGTGGTGCGTGACATTACCAGGCGCAAGCAAATAGAGGAATCGCTGCGTGAACGGGAAGTACAACTGCAACATATCATAGATACGGTACCGGCGGGGGTGCTGCTGCTGGATGCCGACGGCCGTATCTACCTGATGAACCCGGTGGCCGAAAAATATCTGGCGATGCTGGCGCCAGATCGTTTAGCTGACGGCCGTTTACTGCGCCTGGGTCAGCAGCCATTAAACCAACTGCTCACATCGCCCCCACAAGGACTGTGGCATGAAATTACCAGCAACGGTTGTGTCTTCGAAGCCATCGCCCGCCCGATGGAAAGCAGCGCCCACAGCGGTGGTTGGGTGCTGGTCTTGCGCGATATTACGCAAGAGCGGGATATTCAACAACGGATACAGCGGCAAGAACGTCTGGCGGCTGTGGGCCAACTGGCGGCCGGCATCGCCCATGATTTTAATAACATCCTGGCTGTGATTACCCTGTACACGCAGCTTATTTCCCGCACCGTGGATATGCCGGTACATGCCCAGGAACGGATACACACGATTATGCAGCAAACAAAACGAGCGGCAGATCTGATCCAGCAAATCCTCGATTTTAGCCGACAATCTATATTGGAACGGCAGCCGTTCGATTTGCTGCCATTTATGGAAAAACTGGTCACACTGCTGGGCCGTACCTTGCCGGAACATATCCAGATTGATCTGGTTCACACCGCCGAATCTTATTTTATTCAGGCTGATATTTCGCGCATACAGCAAGTGATTATGAACCTGGCCATAAACGCCCGTGATGCCATGCCGGAGGGAGGATACCTGCGGATGCGACTGGCACATTTGCACACCAGGGAAGCCAGCCCACTTTCTGTACAGGACTTGCCGCCGGGTGATTGGGTACAAATTGAGGTGGCGGATAGCGGCAGCGGTATTCCGGCCGAAGTGCTTCCCCATATTTTTGATCCTTTTTTCACCACAAAGGAAGTGGGCCAGGGAACCGGTCTGGGATTGGCGCAGGTCTATGGCATTGTGCAGCAGCACGGGGGCTATATTGATGTGACCACAAAAGTTGGGCAGGGCACAACTTTCTTTCTGTATTTCCCGGCCCTCCACCTGCGACGGCAGGGGACAGCCATAGCTGAAAAAAAGGCGATGCCTGTGGGACGGGGGCAGAAGATTTTGCTGGTTGAAGATGACCAGACCATGCGCGAGGCGCTGCGGGACAGCCTGACGATGTTGAATTATGAAGTGGTCACGGCCGTTGACGGCCGTGAGGCGCTCGCATTTCTGGAAACAATGGCCGACGAAGTGAAACTGGTACTCAGTGATACCGTCATGCCAGAGATGGGGGGCGTGGCTCTATACCATGCGCTGCGGGAGCAAAACCTGACAATACCGATGGTGCTGCTCACCGGGCATCCACTGAGCAAAGAGCTGGAAAATCTCAAGGCGTTGGGCCTGGACGGCTGGCTGCCGAAACCGCCAAACCTGGTAACGCTCGGCCACTTACTGGCAGAAATTCTGTCCTGAAGTAACTATACAGACCTGACAGGTTTTGCCAGAGGTCAAGCCCATCCATTGCTCTAAAAAACCTGTCAGGTCTTGTGAGGGGGGCTTCTTTTGTTACACGGCCGTTACACGGCCGTCACGCACCCCTATATCTTCCCCACTACAATGGATACCATGACGAACCTGGTGTCCGCGCTTTCTGTCCAGGCCCGTACCTGGCGCTGGCCGCAGGTGGGGCTGAACCTGCTAATCCTCACCCTCTGGCTGTGGCTGTATCTGCCCATTTTTAGCTATTTACACATCATCTTCCGGCGGGAAGATTTCCGGCTGAACCAGATCGTGCTGGTGGCCGTGCTGGCCCTGATTGGGCTGCAAATGCGGCGCGGTGACGTTCGGCCGCAGCCAGACGCCGCCCCCGTCCTGCGCCGCCTGCCGCTGGCGCTCGTGTTGGGTGGGTCGGTGGCTTACCTGCTGGTCGAGCGTTTCTTAGACGTCAACACCCTGGCCGCTTCCCTTTTTGCTTTTGCCAGTTATGGCCTGTTGGGGCTGTGGCTGTCGCCAGAACGCTGGCGCAAGGGGCTGCCGGTGGTGCTGCTGCTCATTGGCGTACTGCCCTTTGGTGAACATCTGCAAACCTTTGTGGGCTACCCCATGCGTATTCTAACGGCGGAATTGGTGCGGCAGGGCTTAACGGCCGTCGGCGTCCATTCTATCGGCGTAGATACCATCCTCATCTTTGAAAATGGGGTGTCGCAAGTTGATTTGCCGTGCAGCGGCATCAAGAGTTTGTGGACGGGCATGTTATTTTTGCTGGCCGCCACCTGGGTCGAGGCACGGCCGTTAAACCGGCGCTGGTTCCTGGTGCTGCTGCTCTTTATTCCTCTGCTCTTCATTGCCAATTTCGCCCGTGTGGCCATCCTGGTGGTGGTGGGCCAGGTGATGGGCTGGGCGCTGCTGGCAGAAATGCTGCACGTGCCGTTGCGGGTGTTGGGCTTTGTGGTGGTGTGTGGTACGGCCGTGTTGTTATTGAGATTAGGAAACCGGGAAACTGAGAGATCGCCCAATCTCTCCATCTCCCCATCTCCCAATCTCTCTTTTATTCTTATTGCCGCCATCCTCATCATGATTTTGCTCTACGCCCCCCGGCCCCAAACCGGCGTGGCCGGGACACCGCCTACCTGGGAATTTCCGGCGGCGCTGCATGTGGAACCCCTGCCCCTGAAACCGGAAGAAACGGAATGGCTGTTAATTGACGGCGCATCGGGCGTGGAACGATTTAGCTTCCAACAGGGCAATGTTAGCGGCAATATGATCCTGATTACCAGCAAAACGTGGCGCGCCCACCACCGGCCCGAACGCTGTTTTGAAGTATATGGCCTGACGTTGGAAAGTTCCCTGCCACACCTGGTTACGGCAGACTTCCCCTTGCGTTTTGTGACCCTGGGGCCGGAAAAGCAGCGTCCACTCTACACCGCCGCCTACTGGTTCCAATCGGCCAACCGCACTACCGACGATTACGGCGCTCGCATCTGGGCCGACCTGGCCCTGGAACGTGAACCCTGGGTGCTGGTCTCAATTCTGTTCGACGGCCCCATCAACCCACACGATGACGACGCGCAGCAGTTATATCTGACGCTGCATGAGGCAGTGGATAACTATTTGAAATAGTCACCCGTCACTCGTCACTGGTCATAGGCATTTGTTTATGACGAGTGACGGGTGACGAGTGAAAAAAAGTGATACGGTGAA
>JAHBVI010000127.1 GCA_019637635.1 Anaerolineae bacterium | reverse complement strand
ATTCAACACGGCCGTGACCGCCACCGGTATCGCTTCTTGCACGGCCGTACTCAACTCCTCTGAAAAGTCATACACCCGCTCCGCTTCAATGCCCACGATGGTGATTTCTTCCGGTAACTGTGCCCCCATCTGCCGTCCCAGGGATAGGGCGGTGGGTAGGGAAAGGTCGTGTACGGCCGTGGTGTGCCCGGCGCTCCGGTCTGGCAGCTCGCTTAAAGGGAAGGTGGTGACGGTTCCGGTACGGCCGTGACCCGTATGAATCGCATCCACAATAATCGCCCGGTCATAACCAACCAGCCGCTCCATCAGGCTGAGGCCGCCTAATGACAGGCACTCCACTTCCAGGGACGGCCGTAGCACCTTTACCTCCTCAGCCACGCGCCAACCAACGCCATCATCTCCCAAAATCGGATTGCCCAGGCCGATAATCAAACTCTTCATGTGATGGGTTTGGAGATCTGATAATTGGGTAATTGAGTAATTACCCAATTACCCAATTACTCAATTACTCAATTACTCAACAAAACTGCCGCAGCACCCGCACCTGTTCTCCCGCCGCATCCCGGATCGTCACTTCCAGCGGCATCTGGCCCGGCAGCGAATGGGTAGCGCAACCAAAACAGGGGTCGTAGGCGCGGAAGGCCATTTCTACCATGTTCAGCAGCCCTTCGTTGACCTCCGTGCCTTTGTGAATCAGACTTTGCGCCGCCTTTTTGATGGACATGGAGATGGGCGCGTAATTATTGGTCGTGCCCACAATCAGGTTCACTTTTGTGAGAATGCCCCGCTCGTCCGTCCAGTAATGGTGTGTCAGCGTGCCGCGCGGCGCTTCCACAATGCCCACCCCTTCCGTCGGCGTTTGCGTGGGCACGGTGTGAATGTGCGGCGAGGTGATCTCCTCATCAGTTGCCAGTTCCACCAACCGCTCGGCCGCATAAAGCAGTTCAATCAGCCGCGCCCAATGGGTTGCCAGCCGTTGGTGGACCGGTTTGCCGCCCAACGTCTCATAAAATTGCTCGTAATGCGCTTGCGCCAGCGGCGTGGCCATGCCATCGGCGGCATTCAGCCGGGAGAGCGGCGTGGCCATGTAAATGCCGGAATCTTTACCATCCACAAACCCTTTCCAGCCCACCTTTTTCAGGTAGGGGAATTTGAGATATGTCCACGGTTCCACCCGCTCGGCAATCCACTCCGTGTATTCGTTGGGCGCGTATTTGCCCAGCCGTTTGCCATCGGGGTCTACCACGCTGACACGGCCGTCGTAAAAATTCACCCGGTTCTGCGCATCTACCAACCCAACGTAATGGGTGCGGTGGGTGTAAATGTCGCCCAGGATCAAATCGAGATAGGTCGGATTGCCCAGCACGATGTCGCTGAACAGTTGCAGGCTAAATTGGGCAAACTCAATCCCCCACCGCCCCATCTGCTCAATCTCCGCCCGCTCCGATTCGGTCAACCCTTTGGTCACGCCGCCGGGAATGGAAGTGCAGGGGTGTACTTTACGGCCGCCCAACATCTCCACAATCGTGTGGCCGTACTTGCGCGCCTGAATCACCTTGCCGCCAATCTCCAACCCCACCTTGTGAATGACGCCCAGGATATTGCGTTCGGCCACAGGTGCATCCGGTCCCATCACAAAGTCCGGCCCACCCAGGGCGTAAAAATGGGTGGTGTGGTCGGTGAAGTAAAAGCCCATGTAGAGCAGTTCACGCAGCTTTTTGGCCGCCGAGGGGGGATCCACGCCGTACACCGCGTCGGCGGCTTTGGCAGCGGCCATGTGGTGCGCCTCCGGGCAGACGCCGCAGATACGGTTGGTCAGCAGCGGCATCTCTTCCACCGGCCGCCCAACACAAAACCGCTCAAAACCGCGCAGTTCCGGTATCTGGAAATAGGTATTGGCGACCTCGCCGGCCTCGTCCAAAAAAATCTCAATTTTGCCATGCCCTTCCAGGCGGGTGATGGGGTCTATGGTGATTCGTGTCATGGGTTTCTCTCCTGAAGAGATTGGAGATTAGAGATTGGAGATTGTGGTACCGAGAATCTCTAATCTCCAATCTCTAATCTCCTGTAAGCGCGGGCCGCGCTGCGTGCAGCAGCGAATGGGCCAGATTAAAGCGGTAAAAGCTGCCGGCCGGATCGGGAATACCGTCCAGGATGGCTTCGATTTCGTCGGGTTCGGTGCTGTCAATGACGGAGGCCACGGCCGTCATCAACCGCGCCCCATAATCCACCACCCCCGCCGCCGGGCCGTAACAACCAATACAGGCCGCGCCCACCAGCGGGCAGCGCGCTCCGCAGCCGCTGCGCGTGGCCGGGCCGTTGCACAAAATCCCCTGTTCCAGCAAGCACAACTCCGGGTCCACTTCGGCCACCTGGTGAATACGCACCAGCTTCGTGATCTTCTTGATGTTGCGGGCGCGCTGGCACTCCTCACACACCGTCGAATCGCCCACGCCGATGACCGCCCCCTTCGGCGGCAGCTCGGCTTTGCCCTGCAACACGGCAATCACCAGGTCAATGACGGCGGCAATCTGATGCGACTCCGGCGGGCAGCCGGGCATGTAATAATCCACCTCCACTACCTGATCCAGTGTGCGCAGCACCGGGTTGAACACCGGAATGTGCAGCGTGCCTTCGGGCACCTGATAGCTGAACTGCGGCCGGATGCCCTGTGGATTTTCGGTACTCACGCTGTCATACGCCGCCTGGAACACCTGTTGCATGGAGGACAGATTCGCCAAACCGGGAATACAGCCCTCGTTGGCGCAGGAGCCAAACGCCACCAAAATTTGCGACTTCTGCCGCAGCAGCCTGGCCATGTGTTCGTTTTCTTCGTTGCGAATGCCGCCGTTAAACAGCGTCAGCAAGATAGATTTGTCCGCCATCGCCTCCACGTCTTTATATTTGGCGTCCATGGCCACCGGCCAGAAGACCACGTCAAAATTGGCGTCTACGTCCAGAATCTTCTCGCCAATGTTCAACACGGCAATTTCGCAGCCGCCGCAGGCCGCTGCCCAATACATGGCAAACTTTGGTTTTTCCTTCGGAGCCTGTCCGTTTTTGCTCATAACGATACCTCTTCCAATCATCAAAGATTACGCAGATTTCGCAGATAAAAATCGGTGTAATCCTTCGGCAAGCTCAGGACAAGTTCTGCGCAATCTTTGATTTTCATTTATCAAGGGTAGACTTCTACAACTTTTGGTAATGTCTATAGTTTTTCACCAAGACTACAACGGATAAAGAATTGAACGGATTTTCCTCTGGAAATTTATCTGCTTATTCCGCCATCCGTTGTAGTCTTAAATGAGTGGCGAAAGCTTCGTAACACTACCCAACGTCTTGTACTACCTCGACCGGGATGGGTTGGGGAACACGGCCGTTGCCACTCCCATTCACATGCGCCGCCGCCAGCCGCCCCGGCCAATTCAAAGGCCCCAATGCCCGAATCTCTTCCACAAAATGGTCAATTTCCTGGGCCAGCCTTACGCCTTCGGCGGCGCTGGCCCACACCAGCTTCACCCGCTCCGGCTCAATGCCCATCTGGCCGATGGTGCGCCGCAGTAGCAGCACCCGGCGCAGCGCCTTGTAATTTTGGTCCAGATAGTGGCACTCTCCCGGATGGCAGCCGGTGATCATTACCCCATCCGCCCCTTCCGCCAGCGCCTTCAACACAAAGGTCGGGTCCATGCGCCCCGAACACATCAGCCGGATCAGGCGGATGTTGGGCGGGTATTTGATGCGGGCCGTGCCGGCCAGGTCGGCCGCCCGGTAACTGCACCAGTTACAGGTAAAGCCGATGATGACAGGTTCAAATGGTTCCATGTTCTGTCTCCTATCAAACGTTGGTAGTAGGCGATTTATCGCCCGTTTGTAGTAGGCGATTTATCGCCATCAAACGGCACTAAAGTGCCTACTACGAACGGGCCGATCAAACAACAACAGCCCTTCAATTTGCGACATGATCTGCTCATTGCTAAAGCCACTGCCGCTGATCGCCCCGGCCGGGCAGGCGGCCACACAGGTGCCGCACCCCTGGCACAGCGCGTGATTGATCTCCGACACCATCTTGTCTTCGTGGAACAGGATGGCGTTAAACGGGCAGAGGCCGTTGCAAATGCGGCAGCCAGAACAGTGGCGAGCGTCAATGGTGGCCCGCACCGGTTCCAGTTCAATTTCGCCCTTGTTAATCCGCCCCAATACCCGCGCCGCCGCCGCCGCCCCCTGGGCCACACTGGCCGGAATATCCTTCGGCCCCTGCACCGTCCCGGCGATGAAAATGCCCTCGGTCATAGTCGCCACCGGGTCAAGTTTGGGATGCCGCTCAATAAACCAGCCATTGGCGCTGCACGAAATACCAAACTGGTGCGCCACCGCTTTGGCATCGTGCCGGGGTTCAAGCCCGGCAGATAAAACGACCATGTCCACCGGAATGCGGCGCTGCCGCCCGGCGAGCGTATCTTCCACCTGGACAATCAATTTGCCATCTTCGCTGGGCAGGCGGGCGGCGTCGGTCACTTCGGCTACCCGGCCGCGCACAAAAATCGTGCCCTCTTCCAATACCCGCTGGTAAAACTCGTCGTAATCCTTGAAGGCGGTGCGCATGTCAATGTAGCAGTTGTAGACGCGAGCGCCGGTACGTTCCTTCACCAGGTGGGCAAACTTGAGGCTGGACATGCAGCAGATGACGGAGCAGTAGTTGTTGTAGTTGCGGTCGCGGCTGCCCACGCAGTGAATGACGGCCACCGATTCCGGTTTTGTCACCCCGTCGCGCATCACGATCTGGCCGTTGGTTGGCCCGGCGGCGTTACAGAGGCGCTCAAATTCCAGGCTGGTGAAGACGTTGGCCAGACGGCCGTAGCCATATTGTGGCACCCGCCGGGCATCAAACAAATCAAAGCCCGTTGCCAAAATAATGTTGCCCACCTGCACGGTGATAAACTCCTCTTCCTGGTCAAACTTGATGGCATCGGTGGGGCAGAACTTTTCACAGGCGCGGCACTTGCCGTTGATAAAATAGGTGCAATTTTCCGGGTCAATCACCGGGTATTTGGGTACAGCCTGGGCAAAGGGCGTGTAGACCGCTTTGCGGTAGCCCAACCCGGCCTCATACACATCATCAATCACCCGCTTGGGGCACTTCTCCCAGCAAATGCCGCAGCCGGTACACAAATCGGTGTCAATGTAGCGCGGCTTTTTGCGAATGGTGACGGTGAAATTGCCCACAAAACCATCCACCCGCACCACTTCGCTCCAGGTGAACAGGTCAATGTGCGGATGCCCGCCCGCGTCCACCATCTTCGGCGTCAGGATGCAGGCGGCGCAGTCCATCGTCGGGAAGGTCTTGTCAAACTGGGCCATGTGGCCGCCAATGGACGGTTCTCGCTCCACCAGGTACACCTGATGGCCGGAGTCGGCCAGTTCCAGCGCCGCTTGAATCCCGGCAATGCCGCCGCCCACCACCAGCGTGGCCGGATGAATGGGAATATGCAGTGGCTCTAACGGTTCGTTGTGGATGACGCGCTCGACGCCGCCGGCCACGACCGCTTTGGCCTTCTCGGTGGCCGCCTGCCGGTCGCTGTGTACCCAGGAGACCTGCTCGCGGATGGAGACCAGTTCACACAGGTAGGGGTTCAGCCCGGCGCGGGCGCAGGCGGTGCGGAACGTCTTTTCATGCAGATGGGGCGAACAGGCGGCGACGACGACGCGGGTCAGCCCTTCCTGTTTGATGTCACGCTCGATCAATTCTTGCCCCAGGCTGGAACACATGAATTTGTAATCGTGGGTAATCACCACGCCTTCATTGCCCAGCCGCTCTTTGGCCCAAGCGGCGACGTCGGCCACATCCACCGTAGCCGCAATGTTGCTGCCGCAATGACAAACATAAACGCCGATGCGTTCTTTGGGTTCTGCTTGATCGTTCATAGGCTTCTCCTGGTTGCAAGTTGCAGGTTGCAGGTTGCAGGTGACCACTTGCCACTTGCCACCTGCTACCTGCTACTTCTTGAGTAACGGCTGCGGCATGGGCAGGCTGGGGTCGTCGCGGCGGGCGCGGGGTTTGGCGGCGGGTGGTTCTTCGGGTACCGCCGCTGGCGCTTGTACGCCAATTTTTGCCAGCGCCGGGGCCGTGTTCACAAACTCTTTGCCCAATCCCAATTCGGCCGGGTCGTGGCCGAAAGCCAGCCCCATGAGCTGGGTGAAGTAGACAATGGGCATGTAGTAGTTCGTGCGGAAATGTTTGTTGGCGTCGTCCTGGTAAGCGTCCAGGTTGAGCTGGCACATGGGGCACAGCGTCACCATGATGTCAGCCTCGTACTGGTCGGCCGCGTACAGCAAGCGACGGATGAGTTCATAGGCTACGGGCGCGCTGATCTGGGTCATGTGGCCGCCGCAGCAGTGGGTTTTCACCGGAAAGTCAACCACTTCCGCGCCCAATGCTTTCATCAGTTCGTCCAGGATGGTGGGGTATTCGGGGCTGCCAAAGCGGTTTTCCGGGTCGGGGCGTACCACCATGCAGCCGTAGTAGGGGGCCACGCGCAGTCCGGTCAACGGCCGTACCACCTTCCGCTTGATCGCATCCAACCCCACCTTATGCACAATCACGTCCAGCAGGTGGCGGATTTTTACCGTGCCGGGGTCGTATTGCAGCCCACCGGCGGCCAACGCTTCATTCACCTGGGCATTGAGACGGCCGTCTTTCTGCATATACCGGTCTGTTTTAGCCAGGTTCAAATAACAGGCGCTGCACCCGGCCAAAACGGTATTGACGCCGTTGGCTTGTTGGGCGGCCAGGGCCAGGTTACGGCCGTTCAGCGCATACGCCGGCAACCGCGCCACCGAAATATACTCGGTGGCGCCGCAGCAGTTCCAATCCTGAATTTCCGCCAACTCCCAGCCCAGGTCTTGTTGAATCGCCAGCAATGAATCCAGATACGGCCGTGCGCTGCGCTGCATCGAACAGCCGGGGTAAAAGAGGTATTTAGTCATGGTAGCATCTCCTGAAAGTGATGCGTGAAACGTGATGCGTGACGTGCGAGAGAGTCACGTTTCACGCTTCACGTTTCACGTTTCACGTTTCACGCCCCCTCCGCCTCCAATTCTTTGGCCCGCTTAAGGATCGCCTGTAACTGCGACAGCCGCTCAATGCGCTGCGGCGTCAAATCCATGCGCCCTTTGGTCAACATGCCCAGCCCCATTTGCGCCGTATCCCGCAGCCCAGATGGGCGATGGCGCAGAAAATGACGGGTAGCCAGGCCAAATTCGAAGCTACGGCCGTAGTTCTCCACATAATCGCCAAACGTCTGCGACCAGTCCGGGGCCACGCTGTCTACGTACCGTTGTTGGGCGATGGCCATGTTTTTCAGCGTGTACATGATGTCCGGGATATGAACCTCCTGCGGACAGCGAATGGCGCAGTAATAACAAGAGACGCAGAACCAGGGCGTATTGCTAGACAATACCTGCTCCTCCATATCCGCCCGGATCATGGCAAAAATCTGGCGCGGCGTGTTATCCATATCATCCGCCGAAGGGCAGGAACCACCGCAGGTGCCGCACTGGATACACATTTCCAGGCGCGACTCACCCGGCGTGGCGGCGATGACCCGTTCCAGAAAATTGGCGGGCGTTCGTCTCGTGGTGGGAAATGGTTGGGTGGACAAAGGACACCTCCTTTGCAAATGGGGTGCAGGTTGGAAACCTACACTACGCTTTCGTTGAAAACAAAAAAGCCCCACGCAGCGTGGAGCTTATTTTTCTACCAGACAAGGACAATCGTCAGGCCGATCATCCGGCCAGCAATAGTGGCGCTGGCCCTCTCTGATGTATGTTTGCGCCTGACGGCCAACATGCTGCACCCCACTTTCCGATCATGGGAACAATGCAGGCTAGGACGCGGGATATTGAGGTCAGCCTAGCATGTTTGCACCATTCTTGTTAGTGAAATTCATCACAAATTGTCTGGCAAAAGATCATAAACCGGTGAGCAGTGCCAGGCACGGGGCAAAAGGCCCTGGTTAATTAGAGTCTTGATGCCCCGTGCCTGGCACTCCCGGTCGCGTTACAACAAAAAGCGTCCGGGTAATCGGGCGATCACCCGGACGCAAGGGAGGGAGGAAGAGGCAGCCAGAAAACTGGCCGCTCTTTCAAGCAGGTTTCATGGCCTGCCGGTAAATGGGGCAGTTCACACAAACGGCAGGCAAAGCGCCTTCGACCGTCATCCGTTTAGACCAGCAGCAGTCGCCATACCGGTAATAGGCCGGGCAATACTGCCCTTGCGCCTGGGCGCGGGCGGCGTCTTCTCGGTTCCAGCGATCAACTAACCAGTTCATCAAGTATCCCACGCCAAACATCAACGCCGCCGGTACCAGACACCGCAGAGCAAACAAAATCATCAAAACGCCTGTGGCTTGAAACTCGTTCATCATAACCTCCACTAGCCTGTTCGTAGTAGGCGATTTATCGCCCTTCTGCGGCACTCAAGTGCCCACTACGAACGGGCGCGGCCTCATGCGCCGTATCCACCAGGCGATGGTCAACCACATACAGGTAACGGACGCCGATGCTGAATCCGAACAGGCCAAAGGCAATCACACCCAGGCCAACCTGCCATTCGATGAGGGCCGGCGTGTAGCTGGCGAACAAGGGGACGATTTGCTCCGGCAGGTAGCTAAAGACCACCAGTTGGCCGATCATGTTGGTGTCCCACCGGTAGGCCACCAGGCCAATGACCACAAAGAGCAGGGCCAGCCAGTGCAGCGCCGGCCGGTTGCGCAGCCGGGCGCTCAACAAAATCACCATCGGGACGATAATGCCCAGGAACATTTCCAATACCCAGAAGTTAAAGGCAAACTGGCCGCCGGTGAGCATATGGAACGCTTCGGTGCGGCCGGGCTGGTGGGTATAGACCATGCTCAACGTGTCCCACACCCGCAGGTAGAGCAGCGCCACCAGCACCCAACCGATAAAGTGCGAAACTTTGTCCAGCCGCCAGTTATCCACGTAAGCGCGGGAGGTAATAGCGGCGGCGGTCTTGGAAGCGAACACCGTCAAGGCCGGCCCGGCCGCCAGCGCGGAGACCAGGAAAAGAATGGCCAGGGTGGATTTGTACCAAAACGGCCGTGCCGCCAACACCCCATACGTCGCCCCTAACGAAGATTGGTGCATGAGCGACAGCAGCAGCCCACACACCGCCAGGATGGGCGCTAACACATGCACCCACTCCATGCCCTGCCCCAACCGGGGCCAACGGCGCTGCACAATATCCGCCCGCCCTAAAATGGGAATGAATTCCAGCATCAACACGGTAAAGTAGAGGGCCACGCACATGGTCACTTCCCACAGGGGGGAGTGATAATTCCAGTAAACCAGCGCGTGCCAGAAGCGGTCGGGACGGCCAATGTCCATCAGCAGCGTCAACATGGCCATGGAATAGCCGAGTAAACCGATGTACACGGCCGTGCGCGCCACCGGTTTCAGTTCATCCTTCTTTAACAAATAAACCGCCGCCGACAGAGAAAAAGCGCCCGCCGCCAGGGCAATGGATGACAGATCAATGCCAATCCACAAGCCCCAGGGCGTCAGGTCAGACAGATTGGTCAGCGCCAACCCGTGCGTAAGCACCTGGTACGCACCGGCCAACCCCCAGGCCATGAACAGCAGCAAGGCAATCATCCACAAGGGAAATGCGTATTGTTGGATTTTTGTTTTCATGGTGTTCCTCCGTGTGAAAGACCCCAGGGGTTTTGGAAACCCTTAGGGGCTTTCACATTACCCACACGTCAAATCCGCTTCCGGGTCGGGGCGGTTGGCGGCGGGCAGGTAATAGACGCGGGGGTCGGTGCCCAAATCGCGGCGTAACTGCACCGCCTGGTGATTCTTCAATACCTGGCTCACCGGCGAATCGGGATCATTCAGATCGCCAAAGTAGCGCGCCTTGCGGGGGCAGGCCGCCACACAGGCGGGCGTGGCCTGCGCGTCTACACCGGGCGTTAATCCTTCAGCCAGACCACGATCAATGCGCTGCACACAGAAGGAGCATTTTTCCACCACACCACGCGGGCGGCGCGGGATTTCTGGCTGACCATATTGCGGCACGGCCGGGTTTTCGCCGGTGAACTCTTGCCAGTTAAAGGTGCGCGCCCCGTAGGAGCAGGCCAACTGGCAGTAGCGGCAGCCGATACAGCGGTCATAATCCATGACCACAATGCCATCGGCGCGTTTGTAGGTAGCCTTGACCGGGCAAACGCTGACGCAGGGCGCTTCCTGGCAGTGCATACAGGGCACGGGCACATTGATCGGTTTGCCGTTCACTTCGCCGGATTCCACCATGCGCACCCAGGAGGCGCCGGGAGCGGTGTCATTGCGCGCCTGGCAGGCCAACTGGCAGTCGCCACAGCCCACACAGCGGTTCAGGTCAATGACCATCGCCCATTGATGCTCACCGCTGACCTCGTCTTCGGGCGGGGTGGACTCGGCAATCTTGGGCAGCCGTTTGGCGTTGAGGGCCAGGGTGGTCACGGCCGTGCCCGCCACCGCCATCATCATAAATTCACGGCGGGGAAATGTTTTTTCGCTCATCTTAGTTCCTCCCTTCATCGTCTTTGTCGTGGCGGCGGAACTGCTTCTCTACCCAGGGGGAGCCTACCAGACCAAATAACATGCCGGTCAGCGCCGCCAGAATGATGAAATTCAGCGACGTGTTCGTGCCGCTTTGCGGCTGGACGTTCAATGCCTGGCTGTCGTTATCACCTAGCAGGGGTACAACAGAGGCCTGCACCACCTGGGGACTGGCTACCGGCGCCGCATTGATGGCTGCCTGGCTTTCTACGGGATAGTGCATCTGGCTGCCATGACATTCGGTGCAATTTTGAGAACCAACGGTGAAGTTATGCAGGCGGCTGCCGTGCCCATCCCCCATTGCCCCGTCGGCCAGTTGAAAATGGCAGTCGGTGCAGAGCAGCCCTTCCATGGCGTGGTTGGTGAAGTTGTAGAAATGGGTTTGCTCGCGGTGGCAGGCAGCGCAGGTATCTTCCACGCCACCGGCACGCAGGCTGTTGTCGTGCGGGTTGTGGCAGCGAATACAAGCCATGCCCTCTTGCCCGTGCTGGCTGTGCCCTAGCTGGTCAAAGGTTTCGGTATGGCACTGCCCACACAGCCGGGACGAGGTGTCCGTGTACATGATTTTTTGGGGGTGTTCGTGGGGGGGTGAGGGGTGGCAAACCTGACAGGCGACGCCTTCGCTTTCGTATTGGCCGGTGGCCGGGTCATAGCCGGTGGTGTGGCAGGCCAGGCATTCGCCAGGGCTGCCTTGTTCTTGCCAGGCGCGCACAAAGTTCGCCAGCGCCGACGCCTGGCTGTGGGTGCTGTTCTCCCACATGGCTGCCGCCGTTTCATGGCAGCTAGCACAATCTTCCGGCTCTACAGGGGTGGTGGGTGGTTCGTCGCCTTGCGCCAGGACGATCACGGCCGTGACCGCCCCCAGCAGCATAGCACAAACCAGGCCGATAAATAGTCGTTTTAGTGTGAGCATTACTTCCTCCCTTGTCTGTAAACCGTAGTCCGTAAATCGTAATCCGTATTCCGTAATCCGTATTCCGATTACGGTTTACGGATAACGGGTCACGGATAACGGGTCACGGGTCACGGGTGACGGGTGACGGTTTGCAGATTCATACAAGAGAAGTGTAGGCCTGTGGCAGGGTGTCCACAATTGGCGGGCCGCCCCATTTGGGCATGGGGTGAACACCCCATATGGCATGGGGGATTGACCCAGAAGAAGATGGGAGGCTGCCGGATAGACGGCCGTACCCCGACCCGGTATGCTGTAGGTATCAAGCGGTTGGGTTTCGTAAACCGTTATCCGTAAACCGTTATCCGTAAACCGATTACCGATTACGGGCTACGGTTCACGGATTACGAACTCCCCGGAGGTTACAGTGATGAACGAGATGACAGTTATTCTGGTGATTGTTTTGTTATTTGCCCTGCGGTTTGGTTTACCGCTGGTTTTGATGGTAGGTAGTGGTTATGTGGAGAATCGCTGGCTGAATCGGCATTCGTGAAACGTGAAACGTGAAACGTGATGCGTTATCCGTTATCCGTTATCCGTTATCCGTTATCCGTGAACCGAAGTCAGATGTCCGATTACCGATTACGGATTACCGATTACCGATTACGGTTTACGGTTTACGGATTACGCCCCCACGGGCAGGGTGACAACAAACGTCGCGCCCTGCCCTACCTGGCTGTGGGCGGTAATGGTTCCCCCGTGCCGCTCCACAATCTTTTTGCAAATCGCCAACCCCACCCCACTTCCTTCGTATTCGTGACGGCCGTGCAGCCGCTGAAAAATACCAAAAATCTGCTCCGCATATTTTTCGTCAAAACCAATACCGTTGTCTGTGATTGTTAACCGGCAGACGGGACGGCCGTGTTGCGCCATCGTTTCCGCCGTGATCTCCACACGCGGTGGTCTACCCGGTTGGTGATATTTCAACCCATTGCTCAACAGGTTTTGCAGCAGTTGGCGCATTTGCGTCGGATCGGCCTCCACGATGGGCAACTGACCCACCAGCACCTCTCCGGCACATTGTTGAATTTGCAGTTCCAGATCAGATAACACCCCCTGCATCACCTCATGCAAATCCACCTGGCTAAAAGGCTGTGCCTCCGTCGTCACGCGGGAATAGGCCAACAAATCGGTAATCAAAAGTTGCATCCGCCCCGCTGCCTTGATCATGCGTTCCAGGTAATCCTGCCCCGCCGCATCCACCACCGCCCCGTACCGGGTTTGCAGCCGGTTGCCAAACGTCTGAATCTTGCGCAGCGGTTCCTGTAAATCGTGGGAAGCCACATAGGCAAACTCCTGCAATTCACGGTTGCTGCGCTCCAGCTCGCGGTTGTAGTTTTCCAATAACAGTTCGGTCTGTTTCCGTTGGGTAATATCTTGTAAGGAAATGAGATTACATAAAACGTTATTGATGGAGAGGCGTTCCGTCGTCAGAATGCCGATGCCCATGGCGCCACTTTTCCGCCGGAACCGCACTTCCAAATCCTGAATAAGACCGTCCCGACGCAGGATGGTCAGCGCATAGTCGCGTTCGTCTTCGTCATACCATAACCTGAGTTCCTGCGCATTGTGCCCTAACACCTCCCCCCGGTGGAAGCCGGTGATCTCACCAAAGGCATCATTCACTTCCACAAAGTGTCCATTATCGGTTCGTTGGATGGCCATGCCCGTCGGGGTGGTATTAAAAGCCTTGCGGAATTTTTCTTCGGAAGCGCCCAGCGCCTCTTCCATCTGTTTGCGCTCGGTGATGTCTATGGCCAGGCCACCCAGCAAGGACGGCCCCTCAGCCTGGCGAATGACAAATTTGTGGGTGCGATAGGTATGCAATGTCCCGTCACCACCGGGAAGCTGGCGTTCCACCACCAGGGTGCCTTGTTCCCAGGCCTGTTGGTCATCGGCCATGGCCTGTGCGGCTAACGCCGGGTGTAGGTACTCAGAGGTAGTCTGGCTTTGCCACTCGCGGGAAATCAGGGTTTGCTGCATGGCGCTATTGGCGTATTGCAAACGGCCGTACTCATCCTTAATAAACGCCAGCGCCGGCACCTGCTCCATAAAGGTAGTGAAAATCTGTTCATCCCTGGTGGCCGGCATGTGTGGTGGCTGGGGGGCGGCAGGTGGCTGGGGGCACGGCCGTTTCCATTTACCCACTAACAGATGTAACAACAAACCACCACCCAGCCAGACCAACCAATGCCAGTTGGCCGCTATCCATTTTCGCATGACCATCATCTCCTCTGTCACCAAAACATGCTCATCTGGCTAGATTATAAAGTAATTGGGGCCTGGTGATAGAACGACTCTGGCTGAACGTCGGAGGAGAGCCTTTAGGCGAACCGCGCATCGGCTAAAGCCTCTCCGCCATAACAAAAAGCCCAGAGAAACAGAGGTGTTTCTCTGGGCTTTTTCCACTCCTACACTTAAATGGAATGAACGATTAAGCGGCAGGTTCTTCCGGGGCGGCGAAGTGATCACGCAGCTTGGCTTCGTCTTCGGCCGACAGGGAAGTCTGGAGAATGGTGGGGTTGAAACCCTGCAATCCTTCCAGCACCTTGTCCGCGGTGGCGCTGCGCACCAGCAGGAACAGGGCCGATTGGCCTGGCTGAATGGTATCGCCCACTTCTTTGATGAATTTATCATCCACCCCGATATCGGTGAATTTGCCGCCAATGGCGCCACCAATGGCGCCGGCAACCATACCCAGCCAGGGCGCAAAGAAGAGCAAACCAATCAACATGCCCCAGAAAGCGCCGCCCAAGGCGCCCGCACCCACCAGGCTGGTGGCCTGGCTGACTTTGGCTTTGCCATCCTGACGGCGCACCACCACCGCTGCATCTTCCAACTCAATAATATGCTGCTTCTGCATCCCTACCAAAGCATCCCGCATTTTGAACGCATCGGTTTCGTTATCAAAAGCAAAGACAAACAAGTTACTCATTTTTACCTCCATAAAAAGTGAATGTGATCCTATTTTCTGCAACTTTGCTAAACGGTCAACTACTTGCACAGATGATTGACTAAAATAAGCACTATACTCATCTTTGCTGGTGCAGCAAGTGACAAACAGCCGGAGATCAGTGGAAAATGGTCACTAGGCAGGGGGGAGACACGGCCGTACCATCTTTCAATGACCCACTGTTTCCACTTCACGCCAATTCACAATTTCCCCAACAACTCACAAGCGAAGGAGGTTCTGAAATGTCTTACCGGCACGTTTTGCTCTTTGTCTTGCTGTTGTTCAGCCTCATGGCAGTCAGTTGTACCGGGCCTCAGGGTGAGGCGGGGCCGGTGGGTCCCGCCGGCCCCGCCGGACCATTAGGGCCGGTTGGCCCCGCCGGGCAAGACGCCAGCGCCAGCCAGACCTTTGTCGGCGCGGCGCAGTGCGGCTCTTGCCACGAGGAAATATACGCCCGCTTTGCCCTGACCGGCCACGCCAACGCCCTGTCTGCCGTCAATAATCAACCCCCTGTTTTTCCTTACAACGACATCACCAACGGCCTGCCCGAACCACCGACCGGTTACACCTGGGCGGACGTCAGCTACGTCATTGGCGGTTTTGGCTGGATGGCGCGCTTTGTAGACAACAATGGCTACGTTATCACCGGCGAGGCCGCCCAATACAACTTTGCCAATGAAAACCTGGAGTTGGCGGCCGGCTGGGCCGCTTTTCATCCCGGTGAACAGGTGGCCTTTGACTGCGCCCGCTGCCACACCACCGGCTACGCCCCCCAGGGTCGCCAGGGCAACCGGGAAGGCATTGACGGCACGTGGGTTTACGAAGGGGTGCAGTGTGAAAAATGCCATGGCCCCGGCAGCCGCCACGCCGAAGACCCGCAGGGTGTGCGCATGGTCGTGGATCGCAGCGCCCAACTGTGCGGGCAATGCCATGTGCGCGACGACAAGGCAACGATGGATGCCAGCGACGGGTTCGCTGAACACAACCAGCAGTTTGGCGATTTGTACAACTCGAAACATTTCGCCCTGGATTGCGTGACCTGCCATGACCCGCACGCCAGCGCCCGTTTTGCCGATGCGGAACTGAATCCCAATCAAGGCATCGGCCAGGTGTGCCAGGCGTGCCATTGGGAGCAGGAAGCGGTGCAAAATGTACGGCGTCACGGCCGTGTCACCTGCCTCCAATGTCACATGCCTTTCCTGGCGAAATCGGCCGTCGGCGACCCGGACAGCTTTACGGCCGACATCCGCGCCCACCAGTTTGCCATCAACCCAGACCCCAACGCGCCGCAGTTCAGCGAAGATGGCGCCCAGGTTATGCCCTACCTGACCCTGACCTATGTGTGCGGCCAATGCCACAATAATGACTTTGCCGACGTGAAAGAGCCGGCAGTATTGGAAGCCGCCGCCAGAGGCTACCACACCTGGATACCGCCCACCGCCACGCCCACACCGACGCCAGAGGCTACGGCCGTGCCGGAGCCTGAACCCACGCCCACACCCGAACCTTAACGATGGTAGACCCTAAAGGTTTTGCAAACCCTTAGGGTCTTGTCCAAAGGAGAGAACCATGCGCAAACTATTTTCGGCCATCAAACACTTTTTCCTGCCGCCTCCCGGCAGTTCCATCTGGCTGCGCCTGCTGCCCTTTGTGGTGCTGGGGATGATCACGCTCGTTTTCCTTTATGGCAGCGTTGAAGCCTGGACGTACACCAACTCCTCTGAATTTTGCGGCACCACCTGCCACACCATGCCACCCGAATACAGCGCCTACCAACGCTCGCCCCATGCCCGTGTACAGTGTGTGGAATGTCACATCGGCCGTGATGTGGTCACTACCCAATTCACCCGCAAGGCCGGCGATCTGCGCCACGTGGTGCTGACCATCACCCAGGATTATGAATTCCCCATCCACAGCCGGGCCATGCGCCCCGCCCGCGACACCTGCGAAAAGTGCCACTTCCCCGAAAAATTCTCCGACGACAGCCTGCGCGAAATCCATCAATATGCCGAAGATAAAAATAATACGCCAGAAAACACCTATCTCATCCTGAAAACAGGCGGCGGCGCCAGCCGCGAAGGATTGGGGCAAGGCATTCACTGGCACATTGAAAATGAAGTGTATTACCTGGCAACCGATGAATTGGAACAGGACATTCCCTATGTGCGTGTCGTGGATCAAAATGGCGACATCCGGGAATACTACGACATCAGTTCTGGCTTTACCCCCGATGATGTAGCTGGGACAACGTTGGCGCGAATGGACTGCCTGAACTGCCACAATCGCATCACCCATCACATCCCCAATCCTGCTGAGGCCATTAACGAAGCCATGCGCAAAAATTTGATTGCCCGCGATTTGCCCGGCGTGCGCCAACAAGCCTTTGCCGTATTGAGCGCCGATTATGAGAGCGATGAGGCGGCGTATGCGGGTATTGCCAGCCTGGAAGATTATTATGCGACAAACCAACCGGACGTTTATGCCGAACGGGCGGATGAGATTAAAGAAGCAGTGAATACCCTGCAAGAAATCTACAGCCAATCCGTTTTCCGGGAACAGAAAATTGATTGGGGCACACATCCCAACAATCTGGGGCATAAAGATGACCCAGGCTGTTTCCGCTGCCACGATGGTAAACATCTAACCGGCAGTGAGGAGGCGATTCGTCTGGAATGTAATCTGTGCCATTCGATTCCGGCGCTGGTGGACAATAATGCCCTGGTGACATCCATCGAATTACCACGCGGCCCTGAACCACCCTCCCACACCCATACCGGTTGGATTACGCTGCATGGCAAGGCGATTGACAGTTCGTGCGCTGCCTGCCACGTACCGGCAGACCCGACCGTGGATTACACCACGCTAACGGAGAAACCGCCGGTAGATGGTTCGTTTTGTGGCAATAGCGCCTGCCATGCCAATGAATGGGAGTATGCCGGTTTTGACGCGGCGGAATTGCAGCCCGTTCTGGAACGGCAGGCATATATTCTGCTGCACACCAGCCCCTATTTGCTGGAAGGGGCGCCACGCACCTATGAGGGCACATTCCGGGCGATGTTTAACGGCCGTTGCACCTACTGCCACAGCGGCGTCAAAGCCGAAGCCGACCTGGACTTAAGCAGTTATGCCGCCATGTTACAAGGGGGTAAAAACGGCCCGGCGCTGGTTCCCGGCGACCCCAATGCCAGCCTGATCATCCAAAAACAATCTGGCCCACGTGACCATTTTGGGCAGGTGTTGGACGATGAACTGGCCGCGCTGACGGCCTGGATAGCTGCCGGCGCGCCGGAAAAATAAAAAAGATGGCGGTCACCTCCCGGTGATCGCCATCTTTTTGTGTGTTATTCAGTTTTTAGATGGTTACGGCCGTGTCATTCCGCTCGTATCGCCACCCACTGCTTCAATCGAGTCAAACAATATCTGCAACACATACTGCCCGTTGTGCGCAAACGCGCCAGGGTCTTTCTGTGCATACTGGTAATTGTATGCCGCTCGCAGCAGATTTGGCGTCCAGGTGTTAAACCCGGCATCACCCTCGCTGACGGCGCCATCACCATCAGCGTCGCCAAAGAAGTACGGATAGGCATGGGCATCATAGAGAATGGGCAGCGCACCTGGCGTGTTGGCGGTGTACGCCTGCATAGCGGCATACAACGCTTCAGCCATGGTGGCAATTTCACCGGCCATCCCTTCGGCCACATCACCATCACCATCCCAATCGGTGGTGTTATCCTCATCGCGGATGTTCACCAGGTCAGCCTGCGTGGCTACGTTTTCGTGGCAGTCGGCACACTCAGTCACCACCACTTCCAACGCATGAGTATCATGGCACTCCACGCAAGAGTCAAACCGGCTCACATGCTCGTTCCGACCCACATACTCCTTATCCGCAAACTGGTAGGCGCCCTGCGCATCATTGCCAAACAACGTGGCCCCGGCCGCAAAGTAGTGAATGTTCTGGAAACGAATGCGGTCTGAGATCTCATCATCAGGCAAGCCACTTAAAGCGCGATCCACACTGGTGGTAGAAGAACGCCCTTGATGGCAGTTGATACAGAGATTGCTTTCCAACCCGGCAGCATCGTCATCCGCCTCCACCATCGTCAGCGTGGCCCCGCTGGGGAACGTGACGTTTTCTACGGTGTAGCGCGTAAACGTAGACAGGTCGTTGTGGCAGGTGGCGCAGTTCAGCCCATTGGACGGATGCTGGTTGATGCTGACGCCTTGTTCGATGAACAACGGCAGCCCGGCAGCCGAATGACATTTGCTGCACGAACCCGGCACCTCACCCTCGGCATCCCAATGACGGAACGCTTCTTCCGAACCGGCAAAGTGACCATGGTCAATGCGGCGCATGGCGCTCATGTCAACGGGGGTAGCAAGAGCCTGGTTCAGGTCTTCGATGGAGTCATACAGCAGTTGAATGGTGTATTTGCCACCATGCGCAAACTCACCAGGGTCTTTTTGGGACATCTGGTAGTTGTAAGCCGCCTTGGCCAGACGCGGCGTCCAGCTTTTGAAAGCATTGGGGAAAGCGGCTTCGCCTTCGCTTACGGCGCCATCGCCATCCGTATCAATGAAGAAGTAGGGATAAGCGTGGGAATCGTAAACGATAGGCGTACCGGCCACTTCGCTGGCATACGCCTGCATGGCCTGATACAACGCGGCTTGCAACCCTTCAATCTCGGCCATAATGCCTTCTTCGATGTCACCATTGCCGTTGTAATCCACCAACGAACCAAACATACGGATGCTGGCCAGGTCTTCAGGGCTATCTAAACCTTGATGACATTCGGTGCAGGTGTCAAACTTCACTTCCAGCGTATGCGGGTTATGGCAGTCAACACAGGTATCCACGCCTTCCACATGATCAAACTTGGAATCGTAGGCTTTGCCATCATATTCATAGCCACCCATGGCGATGGTGCCGTACTGCGTGGCCGCTGCCGGGTAGTAATGGATATTGGTAAAACCTAAATCCGCGCTGACCGTGTCCAGGTCGGTGGCCGGATCAAGACCGGCGTTTTCGATGCTCTGGTTGACGCTGACGGTGGAGGCGCGCCCCTGGTGGCAGGTCATACAACGCGCTTCTGGCCCCAACCCGGTCACTTCGGCCCCGGAGGGGAAGGTGACGGTGCTGAGTCCCATGGTGGCGTCGTTGTGGCAGGCCTGGCATTGAACGACTTCGCCCACGGGCACGGCCGCTTCCACCGACCCAAAGGCGCTGCCATCAGCGCCCACAAAGTCCATGAAACCGGTGGTGCTGTGGCACTTGGCGCAGTTGGCCGGTACTTCTGCCGGGTCATCTTCATCCCAGTGGGTGAAGGCGGCCGCTTCGGCGTTGGCATGTGGGGAGTTTGCCCATTGTTCCTCGAAAGGTACAACGGCTATCGCCGATACTGGTATTTCCGGTTCCACCATCACCTCGACGATGCGGGTGACTTCTACCGGCACCTCCACTTCCACTGTTTCTGCCGGCACCTGCACTTCCACCGGCACTTCGACAATGCGCGTCACTTCTACCGTTTGTGGCTCCTTAGA
>JAHBVI010000126.1 GCA_019637635.1 Anaerolineae bacterium | reverse complement strand
GAAGAATCGTTGGCGAAGATTTTCCAGGCCGATCCCCCCACCCTCCGCTGGGTGAAGGACGATAAAGTGCTGGATTTAACCATTCCTGGCATGGATACCCAGACCTTCCTGGCTCGCTCCGGCTTGCAGCTCTCCATGCATAAAGGTGGTTACGTGCTTTCCAAACGGCTCTCCCGTGTCATGCGGCCGTATCGTTATTGGGGTTTCTTCCACGATACCGACATCACGATAGATTACAACCCGCACCTTGACGGCCGTTTATGGGATGGCAGTGGTCAGGTCAGCCGGGGCTTTATCCAGCGCCTGGCCGACAGTCTGGAGCTGGACGAGCGCCATCGCCGTGAACTGCTGCACACCAACCGTTTCGAGGTGACCACGCTGCACGTCGGCGGCCAGGATAAGGGGCATGTTTTGGTTGTTGACGACCTGGCCGTAGATTTTATGTTCCCGACCGGCAGCGCCAAGCAGGAGTTGTCTCTCAGTGACGCCGAACCCGAAGCGGCTTCGGGCCGTATCTTCATCGGCCTGCATCCCATCCACAGCGAAGACCAGATGTGCCTGGATGTGCAGAGTCTCATCAACCTGCACCCCTTCTTCCAGCCGGAACACCTGCTGGCCTGGGCGGGCGTAGAGAGTGAATTGTTCCTAAGCGGCATCCGGGACGGCCGTTTAGAAGCTATCCTCAGCCGCCTGTATGATGCCGAATCCGTCTCCGATTTGGACAGCCTGGCCGACTGGCACGTAGGCGAGTACATCGCCAGCGGCGGCAGCCTGATGTGGTTTGCCGGGATGGTCAAAGCCGTGGCGCGGCAGCATCTCAAGCGGTTGGGCAGCCGGGCCAGCAAGTTGCGTTGTCCAGCGCCGGGCGGCAGATACTACCTGTTTCCGGCGGCTGTGGGTAACCGGGATGTGCCGGAAGGTCATGTCGAACTCGACCCGACCTGCGCTACGGCCTGGGTCAATGACAGCGATTGGCTTACCTACATTGTGGATGTTCTGGGTGGTTGTGACGGGGATGATGCGGTGTGGGTCTTCCCCTTCAGTGACGTTTCCGATAACGGCCAGCATAAGATGCTCATCTGGCGCAGCCCGAACCAGTTGGGCGAGTACGTGGTTTTGCAGCCGACACCTGGCAGCCACCTGATGGCCTGGGACACGGCCGTTGGCCAGATCTCCTACCCTAAAATGCAAAGTCGCCTGCTCCCAGACCGCATTGATAGGTGCCACTACCAGTACGGCCGTTTAACAGAAGCAAGCGACCCGCTTAGAACAAATGTATCATACTCCGTGGCGGCTATGGCGTCAACCATTCATCGGGCGGCCGCCAATCAGGGCGTATTGGGCGGATTCTGCAACGTGGCCATGTTGTGCAAAGCCATCTACGGCCGTCTGCCAGACCAACTCCCGGCCACATTGGAAGCAGTCATTGACGGCTCGGTGAAAACCGGGCTGGATTTGACGCCGGTCAAACAGTGGAACCAGATGGCCATTACACGCATGGTCCAGCACGGCCAGGCCAACGCCAACCGGGCCATGCCTGACCTGTTGCTGGACCGGCTGCCGGAATGGCTGCGACCGCAGGCGAAGGTGTCCGGCAACCCACGCGCCGGCGGGGGCGGGGCCGCTCGTCATTGGCTGGATACGCTGGCCAACGCGCTGGAGATGCATAAAGCGCAATACTGGGCCGAAGTGGAAGCGCTGGCGACCGAAGCGTGCCCACCACTGGAACTGTTTGAACACGGCCGTGACTGGCTGCACGTAGGCAAAGAACTGCGCCAGGCGTACAGCCGGGTTATCCGGCAGGCTATCAACGGCAATGACGGCGCGGACGACCTGGCTACTTCGGCCAGCGATGGGCTATCGCCAGATAGCCTATCGCCGCTCAACACAAGTTTCGATGCCGCCCGCGCTGCCAGTGAAACCTTCCTCAGCCAATGGCCGGCCGACAAGCGGCATTGTGTCCTGTTGGGTGCAGCCGCTTACCTCTATGCGCAGGGGCCGCAAATGTATCCTGAGCCAGGTCGAAGGAACGGCGAACCGGTGCGGGATGCCCTCATCTGGCAGTTGGGGCGCAAGCGGGATGGTGAGGGCAACGGCCGCGAACCCGGTATTGCTCAGGCTATGCTGGAAGCCCTGCGCCAGATTGGTCTGCTGGGTGAACCGGTGTGGACGGCCGCTGGCGCCGTGTTGTATTACCGCGATGAACCCTGTGCCAGGTGCGCCGGTGTGCCGGTGCGCATTTCTGGCGTCTGGTTTAACTGGCTGCGGGTAACCCGGCCAGATACGCCGGAGAGCATGAGCCTGGTACCCAAACCAGAGCGCGCTCAGGCCAAAGCCCGTATTGCCGACTTCGTGCAGGACAAATTCCGGGGCATGATGCTGACTACCGAAGTGACTGATAACAACCGGGTCGTCACCCGCACGCCGCACGGCAACCTGTTTGGCTACGTACAGCGCGACCATGAACTGGCCGCCATTCGCCATGACCAGTGGCGCATTGCCTGGGCGCATGTGGTGGATGGCAATGTCCACGCCATTTTGCAGCCGGCAGAAGCATAACACTGTCCTTATCAAAAAAGACGGTTACTGGCCCGTAAGGGTTGGTAGCCGTCTTTTTTTTCGCGCTAACGCGCCGCCGGTGGTGAATAAACCTGAACCATTTTTATAGAAAGGCAGCCCCGAAACGGCCGTTACCTCAACGCTGCCTGCGCCACCAACGCCGCGCCTGCGCCAATAGCCAGGTCTCCACCGTTGTTTGCTGGGGGTGAGACTCATGTACAGGCCAGTGACGATGCCGGTAATAGTGCCAGAGGTCGGGAAAGTCGGCCAGGCACATGAACTACCAGCAGATGTGCAGTACCAGCCCTAGCCAGAAAAATCCCCAGGCAGCCTTCACCAGGCACAACCAGGTGAGCACAATCAGGGAGATACAACCGGCCAATTCCGGGGCCAGGATGGCGGCCCGGATGCGCCAGTCGTGGGGATGAAAAGCCGTATAGGCGACATACCCCTGGCTTATTTGCAGCCGGGCGGACAGTCCCAGCAGGCGGGCGACGACGTACTGGCAACCTTCATGCGCCGCCCTGCAGTGCCAGGTCAGATAATAGCCGGCACTCGCCTCTATCTTTTGCCAGGCTTTGCCCATACTTGCCAGCTTCGTCATGCCTTTATCTTAACACAACGGATGGAAACGGCCGTATCGCTGCCCATGCCAGACGGTTACTGGCTCTTTGAGCCAGCAGCCGTCTTTTTCTTTTTTCCTGACCGGGCAAGAGAGTGGTGAATCCCCGCGCCGCACGTCGGGCTGGCAGTAGGCGCTATCGCGCCAGATGAGATGAGTTTTTTATCAACCAATTTCACATGAAAGGAGAGTGACACATGTTTCAAAAACTCATCATCGTTGGCAATTTGGGCAGCGCGCCGGAAATGAAGTATATGCCCGACGGCCAGGCTGTGACCAACCTGTCCGTGGCCTGCAACCGGCGCTGGAACGACAAGACCAGCGGCGAGCAGCAAGAAGAGGTGACCTGGTTCCGCGTCAGTGTCTGGGGGCGGCAGGCGGAAGCGGCCAACCAATACCTGGAGAAGGGACGCCAGGTGCTCATTGAAGGGCGATTGCGTCCTGACCCGAATACGGGCGGTCCGCGCCTGTGGACACGCCATGATGGTTCGGTCGGTGCATCGTTTGAAGTAGTGGCTGACCGGGTGCAGTTCCTGGGTAGCAGTGGTAATGGCAACGGTAACGGCCGTAGCCAGACGGACGCTGACCCCACCTATGAGGAGGACGATATTCCGTTTTAAGGAGTTCGTTATCTAACATTTCAAGCAAGAGGCGCTGTTGCCCGCAGGGGTGACTACGCCTCTTTTTCTTTTTCAGGAGGTTTTCCATGTTAGCCCTGTTCCTCATTGGGTGTGGTCTGGTTGTCCTCGGCATCCTGTTGTACCCCCCGTCTTCGTCTGCCCGGCGGCGGCGTCCTCAGGAGGATGATAAGCCGTACTGGTTGGACAAACGCGGCTATTAGGCCGTTCCGGCTACCAGGGTTGTGATTCCTGGTGGCGGATGCGGCACAGGCTGTGGCCGGTAAGGGCTTCTTCCTGCTGGGGAGAGGCCCTTTTTGCTGACCGCTTCGGGGAATTGGCAAGGCACGCAAAGGGGCAGGTGGGGCATCAGAGCCGGGTATTGGTCAAACCGTAAAGGGCTGGTCGGCGCAGCGATTACCCAGCCCACCCACCCAGATGGCGGGCATGCCCGCCACGAAGACAGCTTTCTTACGAAAGCCGCCTTCGGCAACTGCCCCACCCTCCGCCCAAGTGGAAGCGCCAGCAGCCAAAAGATTATACATATCGAGAGATTATCGGTATGGGGTCGTAAAGGGGCTAGATGAGGAGAGCAAGATATACGTATCATGTTGGCGCCGGATGATACGACTCATCTTCGAGTTGACAGCCAGCGACCAGATATTATAATTTCTCCTGATTGCAAGAACAATCATAAAGAAGAGTTGCATGGTTAACAAACGACAAAGACTATGTCCAGGTCGCCGCCAACGGCGACGCACTATCGAACGAGCGCAGCTGGTCCTGGCCCAGGCCGAAGAGCTGCTCCTCGTTGCCATCTTCTTTATCGTGTTCTTGTACCCCCTTCTGCTTGATCCAACCCTGTTATTCAACCTGCCTGCCTGGTTATGGTGGGTGAAAGGCTTTGCCTGGATTGGCCTGCTGGCCTGGGCTGCCATTCGCCTGCTGGTGGGATTGCCCCTGGCTCCTGCCCAAATCACCAGCGCGACAGTGGAAGCGATGGAACAGGCCGCGCCGGATAAGGAACTGGTTTCCTTCACGGCCGAGCCGGTGGAAATCGAATGTACCTTACTTCCCTGGCGACAGGTACCATTAGTGATCGAACAAGAAGCCAACGCCCAGGCTCAATGGCTTTGGCGGCAACGATGGCGACGGCCGTGCCGCAACCCGCTTTTTGACTCCCCTACCCGGCGACTGATCCCCCCAGCCTCACGTTCGCCGGAACCCTCCGCATAAGTTCTCCCTATTCCTGACAGAATCAACTGGTTGTAGCCGGCTGCGCCGGTGACAGCCGCGTGTTGCACGTCACGCACGCAGCCCGTTTCCCTTTCCCATATCTGAGAACTTACGGAGGTATTAAATGACTGATATTCCCATTCACGAAAGCCGTCAAGACCGTTACGGCAAGACGGAAAAGAAAACATTAACCCTGACCAACGAAGCCATAGACGCTATCCAGGCCTATGCCGACCGGCACGGCCTCTACTTCAGTGTGGCCATCGAATCTTTAGCCCTGATGGGGTTAGGCCAGGCCACGGCCGAAACGTTACCCCGGCTGGTTGCCAACCTGCTGGAACGCACCCTCAACTGGCAGTTCAATCGCTTTGCCAGGCTGCTCTCCCAGGCCATCATTGCGGCTGAAGAAGTGAACTACAAAGCAGATGTCCTGGTCATGCAGACCATCTGGCGCGAAGCCCGGCTGCATCCGAACAACTTTATCCAGAAGTTGCAGGTCAGCTATGACCCGGATGACCAGCCAGATGCAAAGGCGCGGAGTGTAAAAAATGAAATCTGTGCCGATGCGCATGCAGCGGCTGTGGCTCGTTTGAAGGAGGAGCTAGGCGAAAAAGACCTTCTTCTGCCGAAGGAGGTGGTAGATGCCGCCTAGCCAGAAACCCATACCTTTTATCAATGTCCGCACCCAGGAAAACCGGACACCTACCGGCCGGCGTACCAGCACGCCGGCCAGGCGGGCGGCTCTGTACTATGCCTACGGCCGTGATAAAGAAGCCCAGCTAGAAGGACGGCAGCGCGGGGAATGGTTGGGGCCGGACGGCCGTGTCCACACCCCAGAAGAAGTGATGGAGTGGGTGAAAGCCAACGCCCTGGCCCATCGTTACACCTTTCAGGGCATTCTCTCGATACCCGAAAGGGAGTTGAGCGCCGCCGAATTTGGCCAGGCCATGCAAAAAGGCGGCCAGACAGAAGATTGGCGATTAATTTCGCATGAGGACACCAGGCATCGGCACGCCCACGTCCTCTGGTTTGGCGACAAACGCATGGGCAAAAAGGCTTTCCTCTCGTGGCAAACCGAAGTTCGCGCCGAACTGGTGCGGCTGGAACAACAGCAAACAAACGACCGCGCAGCCCAGCAGGAGATGGAGCTGGATACCGGCCAGGAGCGGGCACGCGCCAAGGGCCAGGAGGTGGGTCTAGGATGGTAACGCGGAAACAAACTCGCCAGGGAGGGTCGCCATGGACGTAAACAACATGGGCCAGGTCACCATTGGTACTTATTTCAAGCAGTGGTGGCAAAATCTGCCACCAACACCCAAGGAGCGCTGGTGGACGGTTCTGGGTATCTTTACCGCCATCTGGCTGGCCGGAGCCATCCACGCGCCTTCGGCCGTAGCCGGACTGGCTCGTGTGGAAGGGCCATTCCGGCTATTGATGGCGCTGGGCATGGGCGGCTTCTCCTTCCTGTGGCGCGTCTTGAAGAGTACCGGTGCTATCCAGGAAACGATGGATAAACCCAACCTGCTCTGGCTGCCGCTGGCGTTGCTCGTGCCGGGGGCGATTGGGCTTTTTCTCTACATCCTCAGCCAGCCACCGAATCCCCTCTTTGGCATCCAGAAGATATTGGAGAAAGCGTCCCGAGCCCAAGGGCGAGTAGAAGCGAAAGATGTCCAGGAAAAGCTGGCGCTTAAGCGTGGCGTGCCCTTGGTCCAGGTCGGCGAGGGCAAGGAAAAGACGCTCGTTGGCCTGGATTACGACCAGTCTGAAGGGCATGTCATCGTGGTTGCACCTACAAGAGCGGGCAAGGGGCTGCACCTGACCGACACCCTGCGCCATTATCCCGGCCCGGCGCTGGTCATTGATCCCAAAAGCGAGCAGTTTGAACGCACGGCCGCTTTGCGCCGTAAGCTGGGTCCGGTCTACCGTATCCCCGGCCACCAGGTGCATCTCTCCGCTTACTATCGCCACCTGCGCGACCGGGATGAGACAATAGAACTACATTACCACCTGTTACGGCCGTGGGCCAGCTCCGAACCGATTTTTGCCGAGAAAGCGTTGTCGCTGTTTACGGCCGTGGGCCTCTACGCCCAGGCCAGGCGGCTCAACCCCATCCAGCTGCTGCTCGACCTGGCTGAGAGTAACCCGGTCGAAGCGTTGACCGCTTTACGCATGGTTGAAGCGGCGCGGCGGCATGTAGACATCTTCACCAACGGCGCCGCGCCGGATGCCTACCAGGAAGATAAGTTTGTCACCTCAGCCCTGGGCAACTTCACCACCCGGCTGGCGCCCTACCAGAAGCATATAGACACCATCGCTCCGCCCGATTTGCGCCGGCGCGAGCTAATCGTGCCGCCAAATTGGGCCAGCCAGAACGCCACTATCTACGTGACGTACAGCCTCAACGATTTGCGGGCGGCCGGGGGCGTCGTGGCCGCGACCATCGCCGCTATCCTGCGTTACCAAATGCAGGCGCAACAAGAGTTGCGGGCCAGCAAGCAGAAGATGCTGGTGGCCATTGACGAGCTACCCGCCGTTGGGCTGCGTAACATCGCCGACTACCTCTCCACTTGTGGCGGGTACGGCATTACGTTGCTCCTGTACGTCCAGTCAGTCGCCCAACTGCAAGAGCTGTATGGCAAGGAGGGGCTGCGCGCCATCCTGTCTAACTGCGTGCATCAACTGTGGTACCCGGCGGCGGAAATGGAGACGGCCAGGTTCATGTCGGAGTTGTATGGGACCACCCTGAAAGCCAATCCGATGCAATCCGCCTCGCGCAGCGCCCGCCAACAGCAGGATAAAGAGGGCAAGGCGCAGAGGCAGACCAGTAACAACCAGGGCGCCTCCTGGTCCTGGCGGGAAGGGGCGGTTCTCTCGCCCAACGAGATGATGGCCCTGCCCAAAGGTCAGGTGTTGACGACGACTCTGGCCGACCGGCAGTACGTTTTTCTGGGAGAGCGGTTGAACTCGATTCACCTGTTTGATCAACTGCCGTTGCCGGACGGTCTGCATTTGCCGCGGCCTTTCTACCGGCCACGCCAGTATACAGACTGGCAGCTGCTGGCCACAGCGCAAGCGGTGGTGCCGTCCAGTGACGATGTGGACCCGGGCCGGATTATTCAGGAGAACCGGCCGGAAACAGAGACAGAATCGGCCAAAGAGCCGGGGGCAGATGTTGCTACCGGATCAACTGACGCTCAGGCTAAAGCGGGCACGAATACCAGGCCAGATGACAGTAAACCATCCGGCGCGGCCAAGTTGATGGGGTGAGAGGCTTATGACCCGAACATCCCATCGCTGGCAGAGCAAACCGGGCGCGTTCGACACCTTGCACACGACACGGTTGTACCCGTCAGACAACGAATACGGCATTCCTGACCTGGAGCATACACCCGTTAACCAGATTCCGGCCTGGCTGGCTCCTTACCGGCAGCGGATTCGGACCGATGAACCACTGAATGACGGGGCCGTTCACTTTTTCACGGATGATTACCGTTTCGAGACGGTGTGGAACCGGCCGTACAAGGCGTTAGAAGCGCTGGCTCCCTACCGGATGGTGTTGACGCCGGATTTCTCCCTCTACCGGGATTGGCCGCTGATGCTGCAATTGTGGAACACCTATCGCAACCGCTGGTGCGGCCGTTTCTGGCAGGAACAGGGTTTTACCGTCATCCCCACGATGAGCTGGAGTACGGCCGTTTCCTACGACTTTTGCTTTCTGGGTATGCCCCGGCGCAGCGTAGTGGCCGTGTCGGCGGTGGGTGTGAATCTCAACAGCCCGCTTGATTACCGGCTGTTTGTGGATGGATTTGCCGAAATGGTGCGGCGGTTGGAGCCACAGGTGGTGCTGAGTTACGGTCGTATCCCGGCTACTTGCCGGGAACTGGCGGAAGTTGTCACCTACCCTACGCGCTGGACTAACATCCGGGCAGCGCGGCAGCGGGGAGAATAGGTCAGGCAGGAACTGGCGTTAACCTGTATACCCGTGCCAATCGTGATGCTGCTTTCAGGTTGCCTTCCCGTAATGCCTGACGGATATCGTCGAGTTTGTAGGCATCTTCCAGTGATAAATAAGGCGACCACTCGTCATCCGTTGTAATAAGACTGATATGGACTTCAGCGGCATATTCGCCTTCGTGGATCAGCTTTGTCACCTTTTTGGCGGTCATGGTTCTCTCCTCATGAAATCGTTTGACCAGCGGGACGGGTCTGGCCGATAGGCCGTTACCAATACAGCCGGAGATGTTTTGCCTTTTGGGATGCCCCACACCACATGAATGGGGTTGCCGGTATCATCGTAATGCAACATAAGCACAGCAGGGCCTTTATGATAATCAGGATAATCTTCAACTACGATGGCCGTGTCCATACTGACCATCATATCACGAACCACAATGTTATCGGCCGCAAGTTCATCATAACCATGCGCCGATATTCGCACCTGATTGTTGCTGATAAGCTGCTTGATATGCTGCCATGTGTTGCTCATCAGCCAATCATAGACGAAGCAGATCATAGCGTCAACGAATCGTCGCTGTGGCATCTGGCTTTTCAAGGAGGCGCTTAATGGGTGGGCGCGGCGCGGCCAGCGTGGGCGGAAATGGTTTTCTGCCGCCAGCGGAATTAGAGAAGCTGTCTTACAACGTCATCAGCTATGATGATCCGTTGGGTGGGGCCACCTTCCCTTTCCTGGAGCAGACAAGACGTGCCTGGCGCATTCTGACCCGACCAGTGGACGAAACAGCTGATCCCCATCCAGTGCATACCTTTAGCAAGGCGGGTGAAACCCGCCCACCCACCTTGCGTTGGGTTAACGGCAGCCAGGTGAGCGACCTGTACGTGGACGGCATGACGACAGAGGAATTTCTGGAAGCAACCGGTTTGAAATTGGATTTGCACAAAGGCGGCTTTGTTCTTTCCAAGCGAATTAGCCGGGTGATGCGGCCGCACTTTGTCAGTGGCTTCTTCAACCCTGATGACGTAAGCATCGCTTACATGGAGCAACCCCCGGAGGAAGCCAAAATCTGGGACGGTGCAGGTCTTATTTCCCGCCGGATGCTGCGGAAAATGATGTTATCTGAGGACTTGCCACCGGCCAAACGAGAGCGGCTGGAAAACGAACTGCGCCATGCCCGGCGGGTGGAGTTCACGGTTATGACCCCTAAAGGCCAGGATAAGGGACATGCGATTGTGGCGGATAATTTGCGGGATGAAAACGGCCGTCCCGTAGACTTTCTCCTGCCCCAAGACACCAAGAAAGAAGTACGGTTGGAAAACGGCCGTACTTTTGTTGGACTCAGCTTTGTCCATGGCCACAATGATATGCGTCTGGACATTCAGAGCCTCATCAATCTCCATCCTTTCTTTCAGGAAGATAAATTGCTGGATTGGCTCAAAGACGAAGGAGAGTTATTCGTCCAGGCGGTAGAGACGGGTCAGGTGGCCGAAGCTATGGGCCGGATTGATAGCCACACAACGCTCGAAGAGGTGCAGGCGTGGCCGTTGCGGGAATATTTCGCCAGTGGTGGCCATCCGATGTGGTTCCGCAGCCACGTCAAGAGCCTGCTGAACCAGCACTTGAAACGGCTGAACCATTCCACGTTGGAGAAGATGCGGCTGCCTATCCCCGGCGGCCGCCACTATGTCATGCCGACGGCCGTGGGGCGGCGAGCAGGGATCAAAGGGCTGGATGTGCCCAGAGGCCATATTCATATTGACGACAAGCGCGGCACGGCCTGGGTCAATGACGAGGATTGGCTGGCGCTGCCGGACTCGCCCAAAGGAGAGGGCATCGCAGGTATTCTGGGTGGGGCTGACAACGATGATGCCCTCTGGTTGCACCCCTTCACCGACCATGACGGGGAGCGGAAGGTGTTGGCCTGGCGCAGTCCCAACCAGGTGGGGGAGTATGTGGTCTTCAAGCCTCATGCTGCTTCTCACCCACTACCCTGGACGACAAGCGTAGATGATGAGGGCGAGCGAGAAACGGCCGCTTATCCTTTAGCTGACAGCCGCAACCTGCCACCACGGGTAGATTTCACGGAGCCAGCATACCTGGGGCTGGTTAATCCCCAAACAGCCGGTGGCCTGAGTCAAGGCGAGGCTTACAGTGTGGCGGTCATGGAAGCGGCGATTGAGCGGGCAATTGCCAACCAGGGCGCGTTGGGAATGTATTGCAATTCGTTGATGTTGAACAAGGCGTTATACGGCCGTCTGCCGGACAATCCCCCTGCCCCACTGGAAGACATTATTGATAGCGCCGTGAAAACAGGCGCGGATTTAAGCCAGGTCGTATCGTGGAACTATGCGAACTCGCGGGAGATTCTGGAAAGCAAAATCCCCATTCCGGCATTGTTGCATCAGCGGTTGAGTGTGGATTGGTCGGATAAGGAAAAGCGCCCTCCCCTACCCCGTGCCAGCGGTATAATGGGACATGATACTCATTGGCTAGACCGGCTGGAAGCGGGTGTGAAAGCCCATATCGAGGCGATGCAGGTAAAGCGAGATGAACTCGTTAACCAGGCGCGGCCACCACAGACAGTGCTGGATGCGGCCGTGGCCGATCCGGGGCCGTTAAGCTGGGCGCGGGGTTGAATAAGGCGTATGCGGCCGCTTTGCGGATGGGCAAAGGGCAGCACGTCAACGTGTTAGAGCGGGCGAAGGCTGCGGCGGAGGATTATCTGGCGCACTTCCCCCCGGAACGGCGTGGGGCGATTTTGTTGGGGGCGTTGGCCAGTGTGTATGGGAAGGAGGAAGGTGGGTCGGATACAGCCCGCCCTGAACGTAGTGATGGGGCCGTCTGGCTGGCAGGGGATAAAGATAAAAGCAGTATATCCCGGACAGGTATTGGCGAGGCTTCGATAGCCCATGAGACAATCGTGGCATTGCAGGAGATTGGTCTTCTCGATGAACTTGTCTTGACCAAAGAAGGGCTAATCGTTTACCCGGCGGTGCTGGACAGCGAGCATGTCGAGAGTGGCAAGGTAGTCGGCAAACGTCAGCGATGAGGCCAATGGCTCATGTGAAGGCGACGGCCGTTTTACAAGCGCAGGTGATGGGTTATCATTGGTTTCATGTGCAAACGAAACACCCACAACAAGGGCGCCATGCACCGCGATAGCTTTGCGTTTTACTTGTATGTGAATGGCGTTTGGCTGGTGGCAGCCGGGCCAGTGCCTGGCCTGGAGGCCATGGCGGCTGATGACAATTGACCCTTCCCTGCCCCTGATAGATTTACACCGCCACCTGGACGGCAGCGTGCGCCTGGAAACAATTCTGGAACTGGGGCTGCAGTATAACCTGCCGCTGCCGGCGCGGACGTTGAGTGAGCTACGGCCGTATGTCCAGGTAACCGAACCCAAACCGGACATTCTGGCCTTCTTTGCCAAATTTGAGTGGATGACCGGCATTCTGGTCAACCTCGATGCCTGCCGCCGCATCGCCTATGAGAACGTGGCCGATGCCCACCGGGAAGGGCTGGATTACATCGAGTTACGCTTCAGCCCCTGGTTTATGGCTGAACCCCACGCCTTGCCACCGGCCGGTGTGGTAGAAGCGGTAGTGGACGGCGTCCGCACCGCCAGTCGTGACTTTGGCCTGAAAGCCAACCTGATTGGCATTCTCAGCCGCACCTACGGCCCGGAGATTGCCGGACAAGAACTGGCTGCCCTGCTGACGCACAAAGATGCCCTGGTAGCCATTGACCTGGCTGGCGATGAAAAGAACTATCCTGGTGCCTGGTTTGTTGACCATTTCCGGCAGGTGCGCCAGGCAGGTCTGGCGGTGACCATCCATGCCGGCGAGGCGGCCGGACCGGAGAGTGTGTGGCAGGCAATTCGGGAGCTAGGCGCGACCCGCATCGGCCACGCGGTGCGTGCGGTGGAAGATGCCCGCCTGTTAGATTACCTGGGCGAGCAGGGGATTGGCATTGAAACCAACCTGACCAGCAACGTGCAGACCAGCACCGTCTCCAGCTACGCCGCCCATCCCCTTAAACAATTTCTGGAATGTGGGCTGCTGGCCACCATCAACACCGATGATCCGGGCATCAGTGCCATTGATTTACGCCATGAATATGAAGTGGCCGCGTCACAGGCAGGGCTGACAGTCGGCCAGATTCACCAGGCACAGCACAATGCCCTGACCATTGCCTATCTCTCCCCTGATGAGAAGGAACAGTTGGTCAGCCAGAGGCGGACGGCGGAGAATCGCCGGAGCGCCGCGAGGAAAGCGAATGGATACTGACAAAGCAAAAGCGTTTATAGGTGAGCATCACCGGGCCGTGCTGGCGACGTTTCGGCAGGACGGCCGTCTCCAGCTATCGCCCGTCCTGGTGGGTTTGGATGCCGAAGGATTTGCCATTATCAGTTCCCGCGAAACGGCCTACAAAGTGCGCAACCTGCGCCGCGACCCGCGCGCCACCCTCTGCGTCTTTGAAGATCGCTTCTTTGGCCAGTGGTTGCAGGTTGAAGGTACGGCCGAAATCCTCTCCCTGCCCGAAGCAATGGAGCCGTTAGTCGCGTATTATCGCGCCGTAGTCGGCGAACACCCGGATTGGGCCGATTACCGCCAGGCGATGGGGCGGGAGCGGCGCGTTCTGATTCGCCTGCGCCTTGAACGCGCCGGCCCGGACAAAAGCGGTTAAATTGCCGCCTTACGAGAGGAGGGACATCACCCCATGAAACCCCAGTTCATCTTAACGCCCTACTTTTTAGACCAGCCATCACCCCTCTTAGTGGCATTGGCGCAACCGGGTTGGCTGGTCAACCAGCCACCATTGCCGGACGCAGAGGTACAAACCAGAATGTCGGTCTACCACGCTACCCTGGCCGGGCAAGTTGCGGCCGCTATCGCCAACAACCTTCTCCCCGTTTCCGTCGCTGGCGACTGCTGCGCCACGATTGGTGTTATGGCTGGCCTACAACGGGCTGGCCTGGAGCCGCAACTGCTCTGGTTCGACGCTCATGGCGATTTCAACACCTGGGAAACGACCCCCAGTGGTTTTCTGGGCGGGATGCCGCTGGCCATGCTGGCCGGTTTGGGCGAACAGACAATGATGCAGGCGCTGGGCGTTCGTCCGCTGGCGCATGAGCGGATCATCTTGACCGACGGCCGTGACCTGGACCCGGAAGAAGCGGAACTGCTGGCTGGCTGTGAGGTGGTGCATTTGCGTGATCCCCTCCACTTGCTGGATTACGACTTGGGGGCACGGCCGTTATACATCCACTTTGATTCCGACGTCCTCAACCCTCTGGACGCGCCGGCCATGAGTTACCGGGCGGCCGGTGGCCCCAGAGCTGACGAGTTGGCGATGATATTTCGACATCTGGCGCAAACGGGGCAACTGGTGGCCGTTTCCATGTCAACCTGGAATCCCCAACTGGATACAGACGGCCGCTCCCAAGAGATCTGCCTGCGCTTGTTGCAGGAATTGCGGGGTGCAGGCCCAAAGGAGTATGACCCATGATGACCTACGACACGGTAACAAGGTGGTTGGCAGCGTATGTGGCGGCCTGGAAATCATACCAACCGCAAGCTATCGGCGCGCTTTTCAGTGAAGCGGCCACCTACCGTTACAACCCCTTTGATGAGCCGGTGCAGGGACGTAAGGCTATCGTCGCCAGTTGGCTGGCAGAGCGGGATGCGCCGGGCACGTATACGGCCGCGTACAAACCAGTTGCCCTGGAGGGGCAGACGGCCGTGGCCCAGGGACGGACTCTTTATTATGCAGCCGATGGCCAGGCAGTAGAGCGGCAGTTCGACAATATCTTCGTTCTGCGCTTTGACGACGAGGGACTTTGCACCGACTTCTGCGAGTGGTATATGCAGCCGCGAAATCAGCCGTAAAACAAGGCCATTGACCCCAATTTGCCGATGTGGCCAGCGGGCACCGAGCAGAGGCCACGTTAGCGGGCGATCACGATGACGTATGACGTGATGGTTATTGGCGGTGGCATCGTGGGTATGTCCATCGCCTATCATCTGGTGCGCGCCGGGGTTAAGACCCTCCTCTTTGACCGCGCTGACCCTGGCCGGGCTACCGCTGCTGGCGCCGGCATTGTCACCGCCGAAACCAACGGCCATGCGCCTGACTTCTGGCTCGATTTTGCGGCTGAGGCGGTAGCTTATTACCCTGAACTGGTGGCCGGCTTACAAGCGGCGGGGGCGGGCGAAACCGGTTATGCCATCTGTGGGCAACTGGTCGTCGCAGTGTCCGAAGATGAGCGACAGCCGTTTGCGCAAGCCTGGCAGTGGATGCGCCAGCAACAGCGACGTCGCGGCTCCCCTGCACCTGATGATCTGGTCGAAATTTCACCAGCCGAAGCAGGTACGCTCTTTCCTCCATTAGCGGCCGTTCGCCGCGCTTTGTACTATCGGCAGGCGGCGCGGGTAGACGGCCGTCTGTTGACCCAGGCCATGCGCCAGGTTGCCTTGTCACGTGGTTTAGTCATCGAGAACCAGAGTGTGGAGAAGCTGGTTATGGAAGCGGGGGCCGTTCGCGGCGTGGTGGCGGCCCAAACCATCTATGCGGCGACGGCCGTGGTCATCGCTGGCGGCGCCTGGTCGGGGCAAATGGCCAGCCAACTGGGATTAGCCCTGCCGGTCAAACCGGTGCGGGGGCAGATTATCCATGTAGAACTGCCAGGTGCAGCTACGGGCAACTGGCCGCTGGTGACCGCCTTTCACGGCCATTATCTGGTGCCCTGGCCAGATGGCCGGGTGGTGATGGGCGCCACGGTTGAGCCGGAAGCTGGCTTTTTGGCCCAGGCCACTGTGGTTGGCGTCCAGGAAGTGCTGCGTGAAGGGCTGCGGGCGGCGCCGGGCTTGCGAGAGGCAGAGATGCGGGAGATTCGGGTGGGGTTACGGCCGACCTGCACCGAGGATGGTTTGCCTGTACTGGGCCGTGTGCCAGGGTGGGGCAACGTCTTTGTGGCTACGGGGCATGGTCCGTATGGGCTGCATCTGGGGCCGTACAGTGGCAGGCTCATTGCCGCCTGGCTGTTGGGCGAGCAAACAGAACCGGCGGAACATGCCTTCCGCGTGGGCCGATTTGAGCGGGGGTAAGGGATGGCTCAGGTTACGTCCAGGAGAAAGAGATGGGCGCGCCCTGGATTACCGATGGCGGCCTGAACGCCATTGTCCGCGTAGACCCGGCCACGGAAACAGTGACGCTGTTCCCCCTGCCGGCCGGCAGCGCCAATGCCAATCTCAATACCGCCACCTTTGATGGACAGGGTATCCTCTGGTTTACCGGACAGAGCGGCGTCTACGGCCGTCTCGATCCGGCTACCGGCCAGATGGATCTCTTTGACGCGCCGCACGGCCGTGGGCCTTACGGCATCGCCACCACACCTGCCGGGGATGTGTATTACGTCTCGCTGGCTGGTAGTTATCTAGCCCGACTTGACCCGGCCAGTGGACAGACGCAGGTGTTGGAGCCGCCGACGCCCGGTCAGGGAGCACGTCGCGTCTGGTCAGATTCACAGGGAAAGTTGTGGATCAGCGAGTGGAATGCCGGCCAGCTGGCCATGTATGATCCGGCTACAGAGACGTGGCGGGAATGGCGGCTGCCGGGTGACAATCCACAGCCGTATGCCGTCTATGTGGATGAACAGGACATGGTCTGGTTGAGTGATTTTGGGGCCAATGCACTGGTGCGCTTTGACCCCGTTACCGAGGAGTTTACGGTGTTGACGCTGCCCAGCACCCCGGCCAATATGCGCCAGATTCTCGGCCGGCCGGGCGAGGTCTGGGGGGCTGAATCCGGGGTTGACCGGCTGGTTGTCGTGCGGACGCGGTGAGATGCTGATCGACAGCGATGATGGGTGCTTGGTCCACCTGGGTTGAAGGACACAGGCGGTTTTATGACTTGCACTCGCTTAAAAACTACTCAATCCCCCGCGCCACCAGAAGACATCATCGGCAGCGCCGTAAGAACGGGTGCAGACTAAAGCCAGGTGGTGTTGGATGTGGTGTTGACCCAGCCGATGGCCGCGAACAAGGTATATACGGCCGTTTTACGCATGGGCAAAAAAAGTCAGCGCGCCCATGTGTTAGAGCGAGCGAAGGCGGCTGAGAATTATCTGGCTCACTTTCCCCAGAACAGCGTGGCGCGATTTTACTGGGGCGTTAGCGAGCGTGTATGATAGATAAGGAGGATGGTGGTGTTTGATACGGCTGTGGTGGATTTGACCGACTTGCTGCACGACCCGGTGGAACTGCTCTTTGGTACACAGTTGGGCGGGGGCGCCGACATTAACCGGGCGTTGGTACGCCGACCGCAGGAGACAATCCTGGTGCTGATTAGCGATTTGTATGAAGGAGGCAATCAGAAGGAGATGCGGCAGCGGGTGGCCGCGCTGGTGTCGGCGGGGGTGCAGGTCATCTGTCTGCTGGCATTAAATGATGAGGGGGCACCAATTTCTGACCACGGCAATGCCGCGTATTTGGCCTCGTTGCATATTCCCACCTTTGCCTGTACCCTTGATTTGTTTCCCGAACTGATGGCGGTGGCAATCGGCTGTCAGGATTTGCGCCAGTGGGCGGCCCAGCACGAGATTCGTCTTAACGTCAGCCCACGGGAAGGTTGAAAATGTCATTTCAAGAGCGGCCATCTGCTGTTATTCCCTTAACCAAAATCGGCCGTTTGCCGGCCGAAAGCGACAATTGTGCCATTGCCACACGCACTCTGAGGGCAGGCACGGCCGTCGCCCGCGACAATGCCCACTTCACTCTCTCCCACACCATCCTCGAAGGGCACCGTTTTGCCGTGCGGCGCATCGCCGCCGGGGAGCCATTGCTCTCCTGGGAGTTCCCCTTTGGGGTGGCTTTGCGGGATATTGCCCCTGGTGAGTATGTGTGCAATGCGGCGGTATTGGCTGAATTGCATAGCCGTGCCCTCCCCTTTACCCTGCCCGCCGCGCCCAACTTTGCCGACCAGTCCGCCACCTACACCTTTGATGAGGCGCACTTTGCCCCGGCTTCCCCCCTGCGGCGTTATGCCGAAACCAGAACTTTTCTGGGTTATCCGCGCCCCGGTAAGCGGGGCGTGGGCACACGGAACCGGATTGTGCTGTTAGGCACATCCTCCTTGACCGCCGCTTTTGTGCGCCGGTTGGAAGAGCGGCTACGGCCGTTAGCCGCTGCGTATCCTCATGTGGACGGCATTGTCGCCGTCGCCCACACCGAAGGTGGGACCCACACCGAAGGTGGCAGTCTCGCCAATAACCGTGAATTACTGCTGCGTACCCTGGCCGTAGACAGTGGTAACGAAACCGTCGGCAATGGAGATTTACAGGGCTATATGGCCGATCATGGCTACGCCCTGGCAGATGTGCCCCACCACTTCTTTCCCCTTTTCGGCACATTCACCGACGATCTGGAACGGGCGGCGGCCATCGTCACAGGTTGGTTGCAGATGGTAAATGGGATGACGCGCACGGCCGTGCCCCTGAGCCACCTCAAAATTGCCCTGCAATGTGGCGGTTCCGACGCCTTTTCCGGTATTTCCGGTAATCCGTTGGCCGCCTGGCTGGCGAAGGAAGTGCTACATCACGGTGGCAGCGCCAACCTGGCCGAAACCGATGAACTGGTGGGCGCGGAGGCGTATGCCCTGGCCAAAGTCCGTGACGCCGCTACCGCCAGACGCTTTTTGCACACCCTGGCCCGTTTTCAAGCATGGGCGGGCTGGCACGGTCACATGGCTACCGAAAATCCATCTGGCGGCAATCTTTATCGCGGTCTATACAACATCTATCTCAAATCCCTGGGCGCAGCGACTAAACGGCACCCGGATGTGCCGCTTGATTTTGTGATTGAGTACGGCGCACCTATGACGGAACCGGGCTATTACTTCATGGATAGCCCCGGCAATGATCTGGAAAGCATCGCCGGACAGGTGGCTTCCGGCTGCAATTTGATCTTCTTCATTACCGGCAACGGCTCCATCACCAACTTCCCCTTTGTGCCCACGGTCAAAATTGTCACCACCAGCCAACGGTACGACCTGCTGGCGGCAGAGATGGATGTCAATGCCGGGGCGTACCTGGATGGCCGGCCGCTGGACGAATTGGGCCGGGAGAGTCTGGAGTTAGTGATTCAAATCGCTTCCGGGCAACCAAGCACAGGCGAAATAGCCGGGCACGCCCAGGTGCAAATCTGGCGCAACTGGCCGCTGGCCGGGCCGCTTCAGCCCGCCTCGTCACCCGACAATCTTCGGCTGTCGCTCAGCGCCAGTATTGCCGGGCCGTCACAGCTACACGGCCGGCCCCACCCCATTCATCCAGCTGACTCCCTGCCCAATGCCCCATTTGCGGCCTGGCAAACCCCTCATGGCCCGGCCAGTGATCAGGTGGGGCTGATTCTGCCCACCAGTTTGTGCGCCGGGCAGATCGCCCGTTTGTGTGCCCAACAACTACAACCATTGGGCGTCACGCGGCTCGTGGCGCTGCCCCATACTGAGGGCTGTGGCTCTTCGACCGAGGCGGAGTTTGTGAACGTCATGCTCGGTTACGCCACCCATCCCCTGGTGCGCCACTGCCTGCTGTTGGAACATGGTTGCGAAAAGACGCACAATGCCTATTGGCGGCAGCAACTGGCGCGAGCCGGAATAGACCCACACCCCTTTGGGTGGGCCAGCATTCAACTAGATGGAGGTATCCAGGCGGTGCTGGCGAAGATGGCTGCCTGGTTTGCCGACCGTACGGCCGTAACAGAGCCATTGGTGCGGATTCCGGCTAATTTGGGATCCGTCAGGCTGGGACTGGTGACCGACGGCCATGTCTCGGAAACGGCCTCCGCTACCCTGGCGCGTCTGGTGCAGTGGCTTGTTTCGGCCGGCGGAACGGTGGTTTTACCCACACATGATTCCCTGTTTCACCAGAATGCCTTTTTACGGCCGTTGGGTTTGCCGTCTGCCCCATCACCTACCCTGGCCTTCGCCCAACGGCCAGCCCAGGCTGGCTGCCACATCATGCAAACCCCATCAACGCACTGGACGGAAACGCTAACCGGGCTGGGCGCGACCGGGGTGGAGGTGGTATTGGCGCTGGTGGGGGCGCGGCCGTTGCCCGGACACCCCCTCATTCCCCTCTTGCAGGTGGCCGAAGCGCAAACCAACCCGGCCACCGACGTGGACGTTGTCCTGTCCGGCCCGGATGATTTGTGGGCCGGGCAACTGCTGGACATGCTGCTGAACACCCTCTCACAGGAGATTGTGCCTGTCGCGACCTGGCACGGGAATGTGGACTTCCAGATTACACGCGGCGTAACCGGGGTGTCGTTGTAAGCTGTATC
>JAHBVI010000125.1 GCA_019637635.1 Anaerolineae bacterium | reverse complement strand
AGGTTGGCGTTGTGGGGATCGGGGTGGCGGTCGCCGACACATTGGCGGGGGACGATGACGCGGAAGCCGTGCTGCATGCCGTCTACGGCCGTTGCCCGCACACAACCGCTGGTGGAGCAACCGGTCACAATCAGGGTGTCTACGCCCAGGCTGGTGAGCATTGCGGCCAGCGACGTGCCAAAAAAAGCGCTGGCGTACTGTTTGTTGATAATCACGTCGTCCGGCGCACGGGGCAATTCCGGCACAATGTCGGCCAGCGGTTCCCCCTCGACCATGCGGCGCAGCAGCGGCACTTTTTGCACAAAAATGCCGCCATCCCGTCCGCTGCGGCTGTAGATGACGCGGGTGAAGATGACAGGTACATCGGCTTGCCGCGCCAGCAGGAGAAGATCGGTTGTTTCGGCTACGGCCGTGACCACATCCGGCGCGTACAGCGGCGCACCCGGCGTGGTGTAGGCGTTGATAAAGTCCACAATTAAGAGAGCGGGTTTACGGCCAAATCCGATACGGCCGTCGAAGACGCCCTGGTAGTTCTTGTGCAAATCATTCATAGGGTATTACCTGACCAACATAAGTTTGAGGAGTGAGCATCCTCAGATGCGAACGTGAGGCATCTGAGGATGCCTCACTCCTCACCCCACAAATTTAGCTTGTTGAGGAGCTGTCTGCGGTCAATGGTCGGTTAGCAGCGGGCTGTGGTTGGGCATCCCCCTGCACCGCTGCCGCCAACTGCCAGGCCGCATAAGCAAACGCCCCCTGGGCAACCGTATTCAACAACTGCTCCGTCCATTGCAAGGGAATCGTCTGGTTCGGCATACGCGCCAGGCCGCTGAGGACAAAAACAATGACGATATTTACCAGGAAAAGCAGCGCCAACAGGTTAAGACCCAGGCGGCGCGCCTGCTGAATCAGCAGCACCACCAGAACCACATTGCCAATGGTCATCACCCCCAGCAAAATAAACCGCCAGGTGTTTTCGGCGAAATCGGGAAAACCGGTGAATAAAATGGCAGCCAGGCTTAGCCCCAACACCACGCCCGGCCCCAGCCAGATGCGCCGCGGCCGTCGGCCCCCCAGCGTTTCGCTCATAAACCAGACGGCAAAAGCGACCAGCGTAAAACCGGCGGCCATCCAGAGAAACATCCCCTTGTCCATCCAGACAATGTTCGTTTCGGTATTACTCAGGGCCATCAACAGCTTCCAGGTGGCCTTGAGCAAACCGCCGATGGTGATGAGCAGCCAGCCAATCGTTGCCATTTGCCCTAAACGGCCGTCTACCCCGGCCACCATGCGACTGACAAAATACAAGCCAATCGAGGAAAAAATAACGGGGATGAAATCTTCCAAAGCCAGGGCGATGGTGTACTCGGTCATAACACCTCCTTATTATTGATCGCCGACGGCCGTTAGCGGTCAGCTGTCAGCGGTCGGCCTTCACGTCAAAAACTTTCGCGCAGTCCACACATTGGCCGCGCTAAAAATTATTTCGCCAATGTTACCCACATAAAACCGGTCGCCAATGCCAGCGCCGGCAAAAATAAACATGAGGATCGATCCAAACGCCAGCCATTTCCAGCCGGTATGCCGCCAGAGAGAAATACCGGCGCCAATCAGGAAGAAAATGGTGAGTAAGGCAGGGATGGGCGGCCCCGGCACGCCCCCTTCGTTCACATAGCGCAGCGTGTCCATCATGGGGCGCAGTTGCAGGTCAATAGTTAGAATATCTTCATACACCCCCAGCCCAATGAGCAGTGTGGCAAAGATGCAGACGAGGATGTGGTTCGTCCGGCTTTGTGCCCAGCCCACCCCCGCGTGGCGCAAAACGCCAAAGCCAAAGATGATCATAAAGGGTGTAGCCAGGCCGTGAATGACAAAACGACCCGCGTTCAGCGCCTTGAGCAGATCCCCTTCTCCTAAAAACCGGCCAAGCAAAATAACCAGCACATCATAGGTCAAACCGGCCAGCACAATCAGCAGCAGCAGGGCGTAGGAGATCCGCTTACTCTTGTATACCTCCCACGATTGCCAGGTCAACCAGGCAAACAAGGCCACGAAAACGATATAGAGCGCGGTTAACATGTGTTCCCTCTCAAGATTGACCGTTGACGGCTGACCGCCAGGCAAATTGACATGGTTCTGATGTAATGTTACAATGTTATAACATTTGCTTTTGCAAGTCAAATCACCTGTAACTATGGAGAATCGCCATCGGTAACGGCCGTTGGCGGTCAGATTGTAACTATATAAGGAAGCTGACATGTCCGATGCCCTGGGCTATCGCCACAAATTTGGAGTCATTGTTCCCAGCACCAATACCATCGTCGAACCTGATTTTTACCGCATGACTGTGCCGGGCGTAACCGCGCACATTTCCCGCATCCACATCCGCGACCAAAACCTGAGCAGCGATGAAGCCTTTGAGAATTTGCTCAAACAGATTCGCGTGGAAATTCAATACGCCGTTGAGCGGGTGATGACGGCCGAACCCGACTACATGGTGATGGGCATGAGTGCCGAAACCTTTTGGGATGGGGTAGAGGGCAACCGCCAGTTCACCAAAATGATCTCCGATTGGGCGGGTGGCCTGCGCGTGGCCACCGGCGCGGAAGCATGTGAACGCGCGTTAAAGCTGTTTGGCGTCAAGCGTATTGGTGTGGTAACGCCTTATCAGCCGGTCGGCGACAAAAACGTCGTTCGTTTTTTCAATGACATTGGCTTTGAGGTAACGGCGATCAAGGGGCTGCGCTGCCCGACGGCCGTCGCCATTGCCCACGTTTCCGAGAGCGAACTGCGCCAATCCTTGATTGAGGTCAATAAGGACGCCGACGCTCTGGTGCAGGTGGGCACCAACCTGAGCATGGTTGGCCTGGCGGACGAAGCTGAGCGCTGGTTGGGCAAGCCGGTCATTGCCATCAACGCCGCCACCTGGTGGATGGCCCTGCGCGACAATGGCGTCCATGAGAAGGTGTATGGGGCAGGGCGACTTTTAAGAGAGTTTTGACCATAGATGGCGCAGTTTGGAAAAATCTGCGCCATCTGTGGATTATTCCGCGCTTTCCACCGCCGGTCGCACCCGTCCCCGAACGGCAAAGGCCCAGGCAGCCAGAACGAAACTGAGCAGGCCGAAGAGGACAAATGGCCCGGCTTCCGTCCAATTGTCAAACAGCCACCCGCCTATTTTGCTGGCGACCAGAATCCCGATGGCCCCACATAAGCCAAAAAAGCCGATGACCGAGCCGCGAATATGGGCCGGGGCCTGTTGTTGGATCAACACCTGGGTGGAGATGACGGTGCCGATGTTGCCCGCCCCGGCCACAATCACGGCCGCCAGCATCGCCCCGCTAAAGGGATCGTCCACAAAAAAAAGTGAGCAGTAGCCGAGGCCGGAAATGAGATTGGTGAGGGCTACGGCCGTAGCCCGGTTCATGCGGTCTACCAGAACGCCAAAAAGGGGGGCCGCCAGAAATGCAGCCGCCTGGGAGATGCCCACAATAATGCTGGCCCGCGCCAGGGCAACGGCCGTATCCATGCCGCTGGTGACGCCATATTTGTTGATCCACAAGGCCAGAAACGTACCCACAATCGCCAAATCCCCCCGCGAGACAAAACCGGCGCCATACCCCAACAGCACACCCGGATCGCGGGCGGCCTTCACCCCTTCGCTTAACAACTCGAAGAACCGCTCCGGCTGATTACGGTGGCGGATGCCCCGCCCTTGCAGCCCCAGCCAGAGGAGTAGCGCGACCAACACGGCCAATCCGGCGGCGACGTAATAGGTGGCCTGGCCCGCCTCTACCGGGTTCATGCCGTTTTGGGTGAACCAGTTGGGTAGACGGAGCAGGAGGAACACGGCCGTCATCGCCCCCAGCCCATTCATCACCCCTTGAATACCATTTGCCTTGCCCCGATCCCGGTCTACCACATAATCGGCAATAACCACCGAGAGCATACTGGTCGCTCCGGCCGCGCCAACCGCAAAAATCATACGGAAGAAGACAAGCTGCCAGACGCTACCAGATTGCGCCATCAAAAAGTAGCCGACAGAGACAATGAGAAAGCTCCCGGCGAAAATGAGCCGCCGCCCCACCTTGTCGGACAGGCTACCCGCTAGACCGATGGCAAAGATAATCACAACCTCATGCCAGAACAACACCGTGCCGGTGACGCTGCCTTGCTCGGCCAGCGGCACATGCAGAATTTCGGTCAGCAAATAGGGCTGCACCACGTTGACAAAACTGAGCAGGCAGATGGTGGCAAAGGCGGAGAAATAGAAGGTGATTAGATTTTTCCGTGTCACCCCGTTGTATAAGGCCACACCGCCAAAGACGATGCCGGATGTATTATTTGCCATAGTTGATCCCTTTTTGATTAACCGCCGACCGATCACCGATTACCGATTACCGGCTACCTGTCATATCCTCTCTTCCAGCATACTGGCCCGCAGCAAATAGGCGCGGGCCTGGGCTGGATTGACGGCCGTTTCCGCCAATGTTTTGTTGCGCTGAAGCCGCGCCTCTTCTGTCGCCATAACCATATGGTTGTACTGCTGGTCGCTGTAAAGCTGCACCGATTCCATCGCGTAGCACCGCCGCTCATGGGTGTATTCATCCAACAGATCGTCAGCCTCACCTTGCCAGATACGCCGCAACTTTTCGGCCAGATTGGCCGCATCGTGAATGCCGCTGTTCATCCCCATACCGCCAGAGGGATTGTTGTTGTGCGCCGCGTCGCCGAGCAAAATGGCCCGCCCCATGCGAAAGCTGTCTGCCACCCGCTGATGGACGCGATATAACTGGGTTGTTTTGATGCGATAGGGCGGCGTTTCGCCAAAAAAGTTATGAATCCGCGCCCGCAAATTCTCCTCGCGCAAAGCAAATTCCTGATCCTCGTCGTCTGTCATGCGGAAAACAACGCGCACAATGTCAGGCAAGTTCAGGATAATCACCCATTCCTGCGGGTCAAAAACGTAACAAACCGGCCCCGCGCCGGGCAGCAGATCGCCGGTGTTCAGGTCGCTGCCAATGAGCAGGAAGCGGTCGGCATAGGTTTTGCCTTGAAACCCAATCCCCAACTGTTTGCGGACGGTACTATGAGAGCCGTCCGCGCCGCAGAGGTAGGAGCCTGCGCGGGTGACAATGCCGTCGGCCGTTTGGAAGCGGGCGGTGACGCCGTCGCCATGATCGGTGAAATCGAGTAGTTTGTGCCCCATGTGGACCCTGGCGGTAGCGGTGGCTTCGAGAGCGGGCTTGAGGACGCGGGTGGCGACATGTTGCGGGCATTGCAGGCGGAAGGGGTAGGGGGTGTCTGAGGCAATCACTGCGTAGTTAAACTCGGCTACCAGTTGCCGGGGTTCGCGTTCCCAGTATTGCAGGCGATCCACTTTGTGGCCTTGCGCCAGAATGGCCTCGACGACGCCCCACGCCTGAAACAGTTCCAATGTTTTAGGATGGAAGGTGCTGGCGCGAATCTGGTTGTTCAGTTCGGCGTCGGCTTCAAATAGCTCCACCGGCAGCCCGGCCCGCGCCAACGCCAGCCCCAGCGAGAGGCCAACGGGGCCGGCGCCGATGATGAGGATGGGGGCTGCTGACGGCCGTCCCTCATCCGCCATCATGTCTCTCGCTCCCCGGCGTGCAAAATGCGTACCAACCGCTCGCGCATGGGGACGCCCAACATGCGGTCGGCCAGGATATTGGCCGGGTCTTTCTCCACAATCGTGCGTCGGACGAGTTCGTCACGTGTTTTGAGCGCGGCCCGTTTTTCTGGGGGGGCGGGCGCGGCGTTGTTGACCAGTTCGACCCAGTGGCGGACATATTCGAGCATGAGCGGCTCAACGGCCGTTTGGAAATCGGCAAAGGGCAGCAAACCACAAATGGCGATGGGTGACAGCGTGGAGCGGGTATACAGGTGGACGGGGGTGAAGGTTTTGTAGGCCGGATTTCGCCGCAGCGCCACCCATTTTTCGTTGAGCGCCTCGTGGTATTGGTCGAGATGATCCGGGTGGGAAACCGCTTCGTAACGCGGCAGGTAATCCACATAGCAGAATACGTCCGGCGCGGTGCCTAACGCAAAACCCAGATGGGGCACGTCAATTTCCTCGTTTACCCAACAGGTCAGATGGATGTTGGTAAAGCCGGTCTCTGGTTTGCCAATCCAGGAGCGCACAATCCAATCTATCTTGTCGCCGGTGTAGGTGCGCATATTGCCGACGATGTTGCCCTGTAAATCCGGAATATCCCGGATGTCCTGGCAGGCCAGATCTTCGCGCAGGTTCAGCCCATCGCGCACCATGCGCCACGCCTGCTCGCGCACGTCCAGCAGGTAGTTGAAGGTCTCGGTATTGTTAACCGGCGCGCGGGAATCCAGCACGTCGGCCAGGTGTTGGGTGGTATCGTTCATGGGGTTCTCCTTCGTAAATAGGACGCAGATTCACGCGGATGGCGCGGATAAAATGATGTTAACAGGCGTCCTGTTTTCATTCATCGTGATCGGCGGCAGCCGGTGAAGTCTCCTGTGTTGGCCGCCGACCATTGACCGCAGGCCGCAGACGGCGATCAATGGTCGGCGGTCTGCCGTCAAATCTCCTCAAAAATCGGCCCCGCCAGCTTCCACGGACGGCCGTCCACCACGTTGGTGCGGTGGGAGACGAAGCGGTTGGCGGCAGCAGCCGGGTACAGCGGAGCTATGGTCAGGGTTGAATGGGCGCGGGTGATTTGCGGGATATTGATGTTGCCATCGAACGGCCGATTCTTCCACTCCGTCCACAGCGTAAAATCTTCGGTAATGGCGTAAATGCCGCTTTCAGCGCGGTCGGCAACCAGGAGGTTCATCCGGTTTTCGGCGGCGCGTTCGGGGAAGCCCAGGGCGCTTTCCCACGGCTCTAAAATGGTGGCGGCAACGGCCGTGACCGAGGCATGTTGCAGGGCGGCCAGGCGGAACGTCTCCGGGTAGATGGCGTCGTTGCCCACCACCAGGGCGACGCGCCCCCAGGGAGCGTCTACCACGGCGAGGGCCTGGCCGAGGGCGGTGACCCAGGGATGGCGGGCGGTGTGGTGCAGTTGTGACTGCCGCAGCAACACTCCCTGCCGATTGAGCAGCAGCCCATTATGTTCCCAGCCGGCGCCTGCCTGTTGCACGGCCGTAAAAGCGATCAAACAATCATTCGGCGCGGCGGCAAGCAGGCGCCGCAGGCTGGCCTCCATCTGCGCCGATGCTTCAGCGGCGGCGGCCAGGTCGGTGACGCCGCCCTCCGGCAAGGGGAACAGTTCCGGCAAGACGATCAATCTGGCCTGCTGCTGAACAGCCTGGGCGACGGCGGCCAGCCCTTCATCAAGAGTTTGCGATTGGATGACGGCCCCCAAAATGGAGGTGGCGGCGGGTACGGCCGTTGCCGTGACCGGCTCTTCCCCAATGGGCCGGTAAAGTTCAGGACGGCGGGAAAGCAAAATGTCGGTGCCATCCGGGCGCAGCTTGTTTTCTGCCTGGCGCAGATCAATGTCGGCCACCACAACCGCTTCGCCGGTGCGGGGTGCTTTCGCCAGAACCGTGCCGTCCGGGGCTACAATCTGGCTTTCCCCCGCCCCTTCCAGAAAGGAGGGGTCAATTTTCAGCCGGGCGGCGACTGTTTCGCGCAGCGATGCCGGCACCAGCGAGCCAACCTTGTTGGCTGCCACCACAAAAACCTTGTTTTCGGCGGCCCGCACCGGGATGTGCAGCGCGGCCTCGTCGTGGGCGAAGGAGTTGAGGCTGTTGAGCAGCAGGTGGGGGCGGCGCACGGCCAGGGCGCGGGCCACTTCCGGGATGACCCCATCCATGCAGGCATACATACCAACCTGACCAAGCTCGGTTTTCAGAATGGGCGCGATTTCGCCGGCCGGTTCCAGGAAGTTGTTCTCGTTGCCCATCAAAATCTGCTTGTCGTTCAACCCGGCAATGGCCCCGGTGGGGTCAAAGAGGATGTTTGTACCGGTCACTTTGCCATTGTCCCGTTTCAGGGTGACGTTGATCTTGATGGCGCAGCGGTGGGCGGCGGCGCGGCCGGCGATGGCCCGGATGAAGGCATCATTCAGGCTGACGGCGACGCGGTAGCAATGGTCGGCGTCCCGGTACCAGGCGATATGGTTGACAAATTCGGGCAGGACAATGAGGGCGGGCGAGTGGCCGGCGGCGCGATCAATCAGGCGCAGGCAGGTTTGCAGATTGGCGGGAATGTCTTCTGTAACGCCAAATTGAACGGCGGCAACGCGAATGAGGTTCAAGGTGTGGGTTTCTCCGAGAAATGTTATAACATAGTAACAATATAACCTTTCGCCGGAAATCTGTCAACTATGACGCAGGCAGTGGGGAACCTGGTACCACATCAAACTAAATTTGAGGGGTGAGGAGAGCAGCACGCCCTCGTGCTGCTCGTTCGCACCAGGGCGTGCTGACTCCGCAAATTCAGGCTGGTCGGGTACTGGCACTGGCAGAGTAACGCCCGTTTTTGGTGGTCTCGAATGACATGCACCCCTTCATCCCCCCTGATTCATAATTCCTTTATCCCCACATCTGTTCAAAAATGAGTTTTTCCTGCTCCCTTTCATCGCGGAAGAGCCATTCGGGGATGGGGATGGGGTATTCGCCGGAGAAGCAGGCAGCGCAGTGGCCGGTTTGCTGGCGAATACCGGCCGTGACCGCATCCATCATCCCTTCCAGGCTGAGATAGGCCAGACTCTCCGCACCAATGCGCTGGCGAATCTGTTCAATGTCGGCGTTCGCGCCGATCAATTCCTTTTTCGTCGCCATGTCAATGCCCATGAAGCAGGGGTTGGTGACGGGCGGGGAGGAGACGCGCACGTGTACTTCCTTCGCACCGCCATCGCGGATCAACTGCACCAGCGGCCCGGCCGTGTTGCCACGCACAATGGAGTCGTCAATCAGCACCACGCGCTTGCCCTTCAGGTTGGCTTCCAGCGGGTTGTATTTGATGCGCACCCCTTCTTTACGCAGCTGGTCGTCGGGCTGGATGAAGGTGCGGCCGATATACCGGTTTTTGGTCAACCCTTCGGTGAAGGGGAGACCGGACTCCAGGCTGTAGCCGATGGCGGCGGGCGTGGCGGAATCGGGCACACCCACAACCACATCGGCGGCGGCAGGCGCTTCGCGGGCCAGCATCCGCCCCAACCGCTGCCGCACTTCGTGGATGACCTGGCCTTCGAAGACGGAGTCTGGCCGGGCGAAGTAGACGTATTCAAAGATGCACAGGGCGCGGTTTTGCGATTGGTAACCGGTGAAGGAGGTGACGCCTTCTTTGTCCAACCGCAAAATTTCGCCGGGCATCACCTCGCGCAGATATTCGGCGCCGATGGTGCCCAGGGCGCACGATTCCGAAGCGACGACGTAGCCACCGCCTTGTAGTTGGCCCAGGCACAACGGCCGTAAGCCCAACGGATCGCGCACGGCATACACTGCATCACGGGTGAGCAGCGTCAGCGAATAGGCGCCTTCGGCCGCCTGCATCAGCGCCCGCAGCCGGGCCACCCAACGATCTTGCTCCTGGCCGTTCAAGTTGTTTCGCTCCACGGCCCACACGTCGGCGGGGGCGGCCAGCATTTGGGTAATAATTTCACTGTCGCTGGTGGAGGAAAGGCCCACGCCCCGTTTGAGCAGTTGATAGCGCAGGTGCAGGGCGTTGGTCAGGTTGCCATTGTGGGCCACCCCCAGCGGGCCATAAATGGTCTCAATCAGGTAGGGTTGGGCATTGCGCAAATGAGAACCGCCGGTGGTGGAGTACCGATTCTGGCCGATGCCCATGTGCCCTTGCAACGGCCGTAGGTTATCTTCCGTGAACACCTGCGAGACCAACCCCATGCCTTTGTGGCTGTAGGCCATACGGCCGTCGCAGGTGGCAATACCCGCGCTCTCCTGCCCGCGATGCTGCAAGGCATAGAGTCCAAAAAAAGCCAGCCGGGCCACATCCCGTTCCGGCGCATAAACCCCAAAAATGCCGCACTCATCGTGGAATTTGTCGTGGTCGTGAAAATCTAATCTGTCCATTACATCTCTCCAAAAACGGAGATTGGAGATTGGAGAGTAGAGATTGAACACGTACAATCTCCAATCTCTAATCTCCAATCTCTATTTACCCAATAACGCCCTCGCCTCTCTTACCAATTTCTCCGCTTCCTCCACACTGTCCGCCAGCGCCGTCAGATGCCCCATTTTACGGCCGTTGCGCGCTTCACGCTTGCCGTACAAATGTACTTTAATGTGGGGCAGACGTAGTACGGCCGTCCAATCCGGCCCCCCTCTTCCCTCTTCACTTTGCCCACTTTGCTTCTTTGCACCTTTGCGTTGAGAAAACCACAAATCCCCCAACAAATTAGCCATTGCCGCCGGTTGGCGGTAACGGGTATCGCCCAACGGCAGGCCACAAACCGCCCGGCACTGCTGTTCAAACTGGCTGGTAACACACGCTTCGATGGTCAAATGGCCGGAGTTGTGCGGGCGGGGGGCCATTTCGTTGAGCAGCAATTGGCTACCCCCCGTCAGAAAAAACTCTACGCACAACACCCCCACCACATCCAACGCTTCCATGACCGTTTGCACCATCTCGACGGCCTGGGCGGCCACGGCTGGCGCTAGATTGGCCGGGGCCTTAGACACATCCAAAATATGATTGGCGTGGCTGTTTTCAATGACGCCGTAGTGGGCAAAACGGCCGTCCCGCCCCCGCGCCGCCACCACCGACAGTTCCCGTTCAAAGGCCACCCACCCCTCCAAAATGCAATCCACCTGTCCGGTCGACAACCAGGCCGCCGCAGCTTCGTCCGGGTGCATGATTTTGATTTGCCCTTTGCCGTCATAGCCGGACACGGCCGTTTTTAACACCGCCGGGCAGCCAATCTCCACAATACCGTTATGTAAATCTGCCAATGACTGCACGGCCGTAAATGGTACGGTCGGCAGCCCATTTGCCGCAAAAAAGGTTTTTTCGCGCAGCCGGTTTTGGGCCATGTGCAGGGCCTGGGGACCGGGGTGGAGGGGAGCAAATTCCTGGCAGGCGACGGCCGTTGCCGCGGGCACATTCTCAAACTCATAGGTGACCACATCCACCCCCCGTGCAAACGCCCGCACGGCGTCCAGATCATCATACGCGGCGCAAACTTCCACATTCGCCACCTGACCGGCGGGCGTGTTCTGTTCGGGGGAAAAGACGTGGATGCGGTAGCCCAACGGCCGTGCCGCCAGCGCCAACATTCGCCCCAACTGCCCACTTCCCAAAATACCAATTGTTGAACCGGGAACAATCACGTCTTGCATCTTCCTCAGTGCGACGTCAGGTCAAAATACCAGCGGAACAGGTTAATCACCAGCAGCAGCGCCCCTTCCCAGCGCGCCAGCCGCCAGCCGCTGCGCATCAAGATGACCACAAAAATGACCATCCCACTCAACAACATGATGCTGTTCAAACCCGCCGGGTCTATGACCATCGGTTCCTGCTGGATCATCCCGGCCAGCCCTAACACACCGAGCAGGTTAAACAAGTCGCTGCCGATCAGGTTGCCAATGGAAATATCTGAATGGCCGCGCAGCACCGCCACCAACGAGGTGGCAAATTCCGGCGCGGACGTACCGGCAGCGATGATGGTAACGCCAATAGCCCACTCCGACAGGCCAAAATACTCGGCAACCAGCACCGCAGACTCAACCAGATAGTGTCCACCGGCCAGAATCATGGTCAACCCCAACAAGAACAGGAAGGGATCACGCTTGCGAAATTCACCTTCGGGAATTTCATCGGTGGGCACTTCACGCTGGCGGAACAGATAAAGCAGGTAAATGATAAGGCCCAAAAATAAGAGTGCGCCTTCATAGGGTTCCAAATGCAGATCGCGCATGAAAAACAGCAGCACCAGCGTCGCGCCAATGAGCATCATGCCATCCCGATAAACCAGCTTGGGCGAAGTGGCAATGGCGCGCACCGCCACTACCGTGCCCAAAATGAAACCGAGATTGAAGATGTTAGACCCCACCACGTTACCCACCGATATATCTGACTCGCCTTGCAGGGCGGCGGCAATGGTGACGGCAAATTCGGGCGCTGACGTGCCCATAGCCACAATCGTCAGGCCAATGACCAGTTCGGAAAGACCAATCCGGCGGGCAATGCGCGCGGCCGATTCCACCAGGATGTTCGCACCATAGGCCAGCACCACCACACAGATGATGATGATCGCAATGTTGAGTAATATCATAGTCCTCTTCGGCATAGTCCAAAAAGCAGAAAATGTCCTTCACCAATTAGCTGTAAGCTGTCATTCCGAGCGAAGTCTTCGGAGCGAGGAATCTCTCTGTTTGCCGATAAAAAGATTCCTCGGAAGACCTCGGAATGACAGGTTGAGGCTGAATTTTTAATGATAAACAAGTCGTTATTGAGCCATGCTTGTATTGTTTAATCTCAGTCTAAATTAGCTTTCAATACCTGCTCCGTCTGTTCCTGCCGGAATTGGTGTAACTTCTGGCGTAACGCCGGGTCCTGGTTACCCAAAATGGCAATGGCTAACAGCGCCGCGTTTTTGGCCCCGGCCTTGCCAATGGCCAGCGTGCCCACCGGCACGCCGCCAGGCATCTGCACAATGGAAAGCAGCGAATCCAGCCCGTTGAGGGCATGGCTCTGGATGGGCACGCCCAACACCGGCAGCACCGTCTGTGCCGCCACCATGCCCGGCAAGTGGGCCGCCCCGCCCGCCCCGGCAATGATCACCTGCAAACCACGCGCCTCGGCCGTGGCGGCATACTCGGCCATCCACTGCGGTGTGCGGTGCGCGGACACCACTTTAGCTTCATAGGGTACGCCAAACTGGTCGAGTACGGCCGTAGCCTCCTGCATCGTCTCCCAATCTGACGTACTCCCCATAATCACCCCAACCAGAATATTGTTTGAAGTTGTCATGCGTTTAGAGATTAGAGATTAGGAGATTGGGAGATTAAGAGACTGGAAATCTCCCAATCTCCTAATCTCCCAATCTCCCTCTTAAAATTTTGCCTCCAGGTAGTATTTCAGCATGGCGCGCCAGGTGGGCCAGTCGTGGGGCATGTCGTAGCCCCAGAGGTCGAGTTCGTGCGGGATGCCTTTGGCCGCCAGAATACCCGCCAACCGCCGCGACGCATCCGGGTTTTCATAATTCCCCTGCCCGGTGACAAGGTGGATGTGCGATTTCTGGCGCAGCAGTGGCAGGTAATGGTCATCATTCAGAGCCGGCACATAATCTACCGGATTGTTGAAGTAGATGTTTTCGTCGTAATAATCCTGTTTGTAGTAACCGCGAATGTCGTAGGAACCACTCATGGCAATCATGCCGTCGAACAGGTCGGGGCGGCGGAAAAGCTGGTTGGCAGCATGGAACGCGCCCAGGCTGGCCCCGCTGGTGATAATGCCAATCTGCCCCTGGCAGCTATTCCAGATGTAGGGCACGACCTCGTTGCACACATAGTCGTTGAACTGTTGCTGGCGGCGGGCCATGTGGCTGGCGTGCAGGTAGGGGTTTAGCCACGCCTCCCGGTTAATACTGTTGATGGAAAAGACCTTGACCTTGCCGCTGTCAATGACCCCGGCCAGCACATCAATCACCAGGAAACGTTCATATTCCAGGTAATCGGCAGCAGCCGTAGGAAAAAGCAGCAGCGGAAAGCCATAGTGCCCGTAGGTCACAATTTCCATGTGTTTGTTTAAGCTGGGACTATGCCAGCCGTCTAAATGGCGGTGCATGTGGGTTCCTCCTTGTTTTTTCAACGCAGAGACGCAGAGGCGCAGAGTTTTTATTTCTCTGCGTCTCTGCGCCTCTGCGTTAGATTATTTTTTATCCGTTCCAAAGTTGGTTGTTCGCCCGGCGTGAATTGTTGGGCGGTTAGTTTTTCGTAGGCGGCGATGTAGCGGGCGGCGATTTGGGCGATGAAGTCGGGGGGCATGGTGGGCGGGTCGCCGTCGCCACGATAGCCCTGGGCGGCGTACCATTTGCGCATGAACTCTTTGTCGAAGTTTTCCGGTTCGTCCTCTAGTTCAGACCTGACAGGTTTTCCAAACCTGTCAGGTCTATAGGTGTCGGCCACCCAATACCGGCTGGAATCGGGGGTGTGGATTTCGTCAATGAGGGTCAACTTGCCATCCACCAGCCCCATTTCGTATTTCGTGTCTACCAGGATGAGACCAGATTGGGCGGCAACTTGCTGGCCGAATTGGAAAAGGGCCACGGCCGTGTCCTCAATCTCCATCCACAATTCCCGCGGCAAAATATGGCGCTCCAAAATCTCGGCACGGGTCAGGGGCAGGTCATGGCCGCCTTTGGCCGCTTTGGTGGTGGGGGTGATAAGCGGTTCTGGCAGTGGGTCGTTCTTTTGCAAGCCATCGGGCAAGACGAAGCCATACGGCCGTCGCTCCCCCTGCTCATACAAATACCACAACGAGGTCTTGGTGACGCCGGTAATGTACCCTCGCACCACAATTTCCACCGGCAGCGGTTCCGCTTCGTGGGCAACGGTTACATTCGGGTCGGGCACGCTGATGACGTGGTTGCGGGCAATGTGCCCCGTCTGGGCAAACCACCACGCGCTTAACTGGTTGAGTACCTGCCCCTTGTAGGGAATCAGGCCCAAAACCATATCAAAGGCGGAAATACGGTCGGTGGTGATGAGGGTACGACGGCCGTGCCCCACATAAACATCCCGCACCTTCCCCTCATATTTCGCCCCCAATTCTGGGAAATCCGTCCCCGTCAGACAGTGGGGGATGGCCGCTAGAAGTTCATCATGAGTTAACATAACACCTGTTGTAATTGGGTAATCAGGTAATTGCGTAATTGGGCATAATTACCCAATTACGCAATTACCCAATTACGCATTTTTAATCCCATTCTCAAACAACCGCAATCCCAACATCCCCCGCTCGCCACGATGGGCGCGGGGGTGCTGCCAGGGGAAGATATGGTTTTCCGGGTGCGGCATCAGCCCCAACACGTTGCCCGCCGGGTTGCACAGCGCGGCGATGTCCAGGATGGAGCCGTTGGGGTTGGCGGGGTAATCCGTGAAACGTGATGCGTGACGAGTGACGGGTGAGCCGTTTACGGTATACGTCAGGGGAACAAGGTTTTGCGCTTGCAGCATTGCCGCCGTCGCTTCGTCCTGTGCTGCCAGGCGGCCTTCGCCGTGCGCCACCGGGCAGTAGATGGGTTCGTCCAGCCCCTGCGTAAAGAGGCTTGGGCTGGCCGGATTGGGCTGCAAATAGACCCAACGACATTCAAATTGGCCGGAGCGGTTAAAGGTTAATGTCACAGAACGAGATTGGAGACCTGTCCTGAGTGTTGCCGAAGGATTGGAGATCGGAGATTGGAGATTGCCCGGTAATAAACCAGCCTTCACCAGCGTTTGGAAGCCGTTGCAGATACCGAGAACAGGACGGCCGTCGGCCACAAACCGCGCCAACGCTTCCCCAAACGCATACCGCAAATCCAGCGCCCACAACACGCCCGCCCCCAAATCATCGCCATAGGAAAAGCCGCCGGGAATGATCAGCATATGGTAATCGGCCAGCCGCCGCTCCCCGGCCAATAGCTGGTTCATATGCACAATCTCCGGCGCGCCGCCCGCCAGTTGGCAGGCCAGCGCCGCGTCGTGGTCGCGGTTGCTGCCGTTGGCGTGCAGGATTAAGACTTTGGGGTGGTAATCGGTAATCGGTAATCGGTAATCGGTGGTTGTTGACCGTTTACCGATCACCGATAACTGATCACCGATCACCGTCCCTCGCCACGCCTCCTCCATTTCCGCAATGGTTAACGCGAAGAGGGGGTCTCCGGTACGGCCGTTCACCACCAGCCGCTCTCCCCCCACCACGCCAATACATTCGGCCGGCTCATCGCCCATAATGGCCCGGAAAGCGGCCTCGTCTTCCGGCCGAATTTCCACCAGGAAACGGCTCAACGATTCCGAGAAAAGGATAACTTCGTCGCCGGCATAGTTGGCGTGGTAATCGCGGGGAATACGCATCAGGTGGGCTTCCAGGCCCAGGCCGCCGGCCATGCACATTTCAGCCAGGGCCACGGCAACGCCCCCTTCGGCGCAATCGTGGCACGCCTGCACCAGCCCGGCCTGCATAGCTTTATGTAAACGCCGCAGCCGTGCCAGACCCTCTTTGACCGGCGCGGGTGGCGTGTTATTCCCTTCGCTGGCGGGGCCGCTCACCAGATTAAAATGGCTGCCGCCCATCTCGGCGCGGGTGTCGCCCACCACAAAGAGGAAGTTGCCCGCCTGCTTCAAATCCATCGTCACTGTTTTGCTCACGTCGGGCACAATGCCCAACGCGGAGATGAGCAAGGTGCCGGGGATGGCGTGTTTTTCGCCGTCCGCGCCGGTGTATTCGTTGTTCAGGCTGTCCTTGCCGGAGACAAAGGGGGCGCCAAAGGCCACCGCCGCATCGTAACAGCCCTGGGCACAGCGCACCAACGCCCCCAATCGGTCGGGCAAATTGGGATTGCCCCAACAGAAGTTATCCAGAATCGCCACCTGATCAGGGTCAGCGCCCACGGCCGTCACGTTCCGCATCGCCTCATCTACCGCCGCCCAGGCCATGTGGTAGGGGTCGGGGTAGTGGGGGTTGATGCCGTTGGCTAAGGCGACGCCTTTTTGAATTATGAAGGATGAATTATGAATTATGAATTGGGAGGCTTGGGGGGCGAGGACGGTGGCGTCTGAGGGGCCATGATTGTGTGTACCGGTGAGCGGCTTCACGGCCGTGCCCCCCTGCACCTCGTGGTCATACCGACGGATGACATCCTCTTTACTGCGGATGGTGGGGTGCGCCAGCAAAGACAAGAGGGTAATCGGTAATCGGTGATCGGTAATCGGTTGACTGATAACCGATAACCGATTACCGATTACCGGCTTCCACTCCGCCCGCAAATGCCGCGTGGGGATGCCATCATGCAAAAAATCGGCCGTCAAGTCGGCTACCACTTTGTCGCCGTAGTTGATGGTGAGACGGCCGTTGCCGGTAAACGTTCCCAACACAATCGCCTCCACATCCTGCCCGGCGCAAAGGGCTTGCAGACGGGGCAGATGGATCGGCGGCACGGCCAACACCATGCGCTCCTGCGCCTCGCTGAGCCACATTTCCCAGGGGCGCAGGCCGGGGTACTTCAGGGTGATGGCCTGTAGCTGAATGGCCGCCCCCGTCTCCTTCGCCATTTCGCCCACGGCCGAGGAGAAACCGCCCGCGCCACAGTCGGTAATGGCCGTATACAGCTTTTCGTCGCGGGCGCGCAGGATCACTTCCTGCACCTGTTTTTCCATGATGGGATTGCCAATTTGCACGGCCGTGCCCGCAATCTCGCTCGTCGCCGTGTCCATTTCCATGCTGGAAAAGGTGGCCCCACGCAGCCCGTCCCGCCCCGTGCGCCCACCGATGGCCACGACGAGATCACCGGGTTGTACGGCCGTGACGTGCGCCCCATGCGGCAAAATTCCCAGGCAGCCACAATACACCAGCGGATTGGCCGTGTAACCAGGATGGTAATGGATGGAGCCATTCACCGTGGGAATGCCCATTTTATTGCCGTAATCTTCAATGCCGTGAATGACACCATCGGCAATGCGGCGCGGATGCAGCACTCCGGCGGGCAAATCGTCGTGCGCCATGTCCGGCAGGCCAAAACAAAGCACGTCGGTGTTGGCAATGGGGCGGGCGCTGACGCCCAGCACGTCCCGCACCACGCCGCCCACGCCGGTGTTGGCCCCGCCAAACGGCTCCAACGCCGAGGGATGGTTGTGCGTTTCCACCTTGAACGCCAGATCAAACTGCTCGTCAAAGGAGATAATGCCCGCGTTGTCCACAAAGGCCGACAGCACCCAGGGTTTGTTCACCTTGTCGGTGGCGGCGCGGATGTAGGTGTTGAGCAGGCCGTTGATCGTCTCTTTACCGTCCGGCCCGTCGTATTCAATGATCGCTTTGAACGTTTTGTGGACGCAGTGTTCGCTCCACGTCTGCGCCAGCATTTCCAATTCCACATCGGTGGCGGCCCGCCCTTCGACGCGGTAATAAGATTGGATGGCCTGCATTTCGGCCAGGTCCATAGAAAGCCGCCGCTCCCGGCTGATGGTCAGCAGTTCATTGTCATCTGCTTCGCGCAGATCAATCAGCTCAACGGTATCATCCGCCGGATGGGTGGCGACGAATGGGGGCGTAATCGGACGGCCGATGGCAAAGTGCTGAATGACGGGATTGGCTAACAGTTCGGCGGCCAGGGTGTGTACGGCCGCCTCCCCCAGCGCCCCCTCCACTTCATACCGCTGCCCCGTCGCCGCCCGCTCAATGCCCGCAATCCCGATCAACCGCGCCGCTCGCACCAGATTATCGGCCGGGGGATCGGTGACGCCCGGATGCAGCGTCACTTCAATAGTTTGGAGATTAGAGATTGGAGACTGGAGATTGGCTGCGCTCGTCAATCTCCAATCTCCAATCTCCAATCTCTCTGTTACCGGATCCGCCAAAATCTCCCGCCCAATCCGCTCGACTTCGGCGGCCGTGAGCTGGCCTTGAATGAAATAGAGTCGGCTGGGGTAACAGGCGGTCAGACCGCTCAGACCCAGTTGGTGGGCGGTGTTGACCAGTTTGTCGCTGCTGCGCCGGGTGCGGGGGTGAACTTCCAGGCGGTAGACGGCCGTCGCATGATTGTTTCCAGACATTCAATTTCCTCAACAAATAAAAAACTCCCTTCAACTGTGTGTGACGGGAGTTTTGGTTTGGTAAGTTGTTGGATTTTTAGGGCAGTTATGCCTCTTCGCCATGGGAATTGTAGCGCAGTTGCCATTGCCTGACATGCTCATAATTGCCTGAAAAGGTAACTGGATGTTGTTACTTTTGTAACGTGGCGATGTGCTTAGGCGGCAGGCAGGCGCAGGGCAGAACGCTCATAGACAAAATCGAACGCCATTTTCCACACAATTTCATGCACGGGATCAAACGGCCGCATCAATTCATGGCCGGATTCGGGGAAAAACTTGATCTTCTTGTCTGAACCCGGCAGCACCTCAAACAGCCGTTCCACACTGCCGGGCTTAACGGCCGGGTCGTGACCACCATGAAAGGTAATGGTGGGGATGGCGAGGCGGGGAAAAAGGGTACGGCCGTATTCCGCCATCTTCAACATTTCCACTATTGCGGCCACCGGCAAACGGGTCATCTCCGGGATGCGCTTTTGCACGTCAGGGTCATCCATATCCAGATCAGGGTAAAAATCTTGCACCCGTTCCCGCACCAACCGCTTCATGCTCTTGCTGGGCAGTTTGGCCGGGTAAAACCAGGTCATAAAAGGGCGCAGCAGTTTTATGGCGACCAACCGGTTGTCCGGCGATTCATAGAGCGGGGTAAGCATAATCTGGCCGCGTATATCCTGGTTTTGCAGCGCCAGGTGCGCCCCCAATACGGTGCCCATAGAGTGCCCCATCAGGAAAATCTCGTCACACAGGGTACGGAGATGAGCCAACCCTTCTTCGGCAGCGGCAATCCAATCCTGCCGGGAATATCCCCGCAATTTGTCCGGCCAATGACCGTGCCCCGGCAGCAGAGGGCAATGTACAGTGATGCCATGTTCGGCCAGGTATTGAGCCATGGGGTGGGAACTAAGCGGGCTGCCCATAAAACCGTGCAGCATGAGGATACCCACACGGCCGTGTGCGCCGCTGCTTTTGGCGTATTCGGTATAGGGCAAACGTTCTTCAGGGACGGGATAATCAGGTTGAAAGGGCATATCACTTTTTCCTACATCAAGAAGTTCAACTTCTACCAGAAGTTGAACTTCTTTCCAATGCAAGTAAAAGTATATAAAGAAGGCATACCGGCGGCAAACCCAAAAACAGGCTATTTGAGGATGGTTAACAAGGCCAGAGAAATGTTAGCGGCGTGGCTGATGCTGGCGACACGGCCGTCTAACAGTGCATAGCGCAGCTCTTTAAGGGGAATCCAATGCGGTTTGGGAGCCATCGTCTGTGCAGGCGGGGTAGATTGTTTGACCTTTTGAGCGCAAAAAAAATGACCGACGCCAACCTGACAGCCCAAATCACTCAGGTAACTGCTGAGATACGTCCAATCACTCGTCTGGCAGCCGGTATGGGTGTGTAAAATGCGCTGTACGGCCGTGAGCGGGTCTTCCCCCATCTCCACACTGCCGCTGACCAACTGCCATTCCATACGCTCTGAATGCGGGTTGAGTACCGGCAGAATAAGGACTTCACCAGATTCATTCAACACAAGCGCATTGACATAATCGCCCGCACCGGGGGGCAAACGATGCGGCCTGTCTTCAAAACCTGAATAAGCAACCACGCCCCTGGTTGGGTTAGCCAATGGTGGAGGAGATTTGATGGTGGCTGTAAAGATTTCCGAATGAGCCTGCGCAACTACAACTTCTGTCATTTTGTTTTTTGCCTGTCCTACGATTGGTTACAATACATCTCAAACTGAGACCGTGAGTGTGCCAGAATAAAATTACAATTAAGGTTTCGTTAGCAGCGCCCGGTTACTTGTGAGTTTACCATGA
>JAHBVI010000124.1 GCA_019637635.1 Anaerolineae bacterium | reverse complement strand
AATTTATTCTTTGCGTCTTGTAATTGCCATATTTGCGTCATTGTTTACTCCGGCCCAATCTGTCTAGCCTGTCTAGTTGTTTTTTTTCGACCTTTTTCAAGGACAAATCAATGTCGCAATGTGTTGATTTCATCTCGCACGGCCGTGGCCGCCGCCCGCGCTTTCTCCGCGAAATCAGGGCCAGCGCCGGCGTAAATGATGCCCCGGCTGGAGTTGATGACGGGGCCGGCGAGGGCGTCGGGGCCATGGGTCACGGCCGTTGCCAGATCACCCCCCTGCGCCCCAATACCCGGAATCAAAAAGTTGGCTTCCGGGGCCAACTGCCGGGCAATGGCTAATTCTTCCGGGTAGGTTGCGCCCACCACATACCCTTTGTGCCCGGCGGTGGGCCATTGCTGGCTCTGGCGCAGCACGTTCGCCGCCAGCCCTTCGCCCTGGCGCAGGTCGCCCTGAAAATCGGTGGCGCTGCGGTTGGAGGTGCGTGACAGGATGTACACCGCCTTGTCCGGGCGGCTGCCAATCATAGATAACACCGTTTCTGATCCCAGGTACGGGTTCACCGTTACCGCGTCTACGCCCCATTCGCCAAACAACCCGGCGGCCCAGGCCGCCTGCGTGTGGCCCATGTCGCCCGTTTTGCAATCTATGATGATGGGGATGTGGCGGGGGATGTAGGCGATGGTGCGTTCCAGGGCGATGATACCGGCCGCGCCCCATTGCAGGTAAAAGCCCAGGTTCGGTTTATAGGCGCATACCAGGTCGGCGGTGGCATCTATGATCGCTTTGTTGAAGGGCAGCACCGGCTCGTCCCATTTCAGCCAATCTACGCGCAGCTTTTGGGGGTCGGGGTCCAGCCCCACACACAGCCAGGAATTGTTTTGCTCTTGGATGGATTTGAGTTTTTCTAAGTAGGTCATGGGGCCGATTGTACTGGATTGGGTCAGATGGGGCACAGAATGGGGCAATGTCATTCGTTTTTCGCCATGACTACAGCGGATAAAGAAATGAATGGATTCCTCTCTGGAATTTTATCCGCTTATTTCTCCATCCGTTGTAGCCTCAAGGGGCTGGCGAAAACTTCGTGACACTAACGGAATTGCATTCAGCTAGAAAGTCTTAACCTTCATCCACCGGCACGGCCGTCAGCCGACCGCCGCGCACTGTTGCCCCAATAACAATCCCGGCGGCAATCAGCACCATGTTTTTGATGATGTATTGCCCTTCCAGCGTGGGCGCGATGGGGAAAACGGTAAAGCACAATTCGGGGTAGAGGAAGAGGGGGGTGACGGTGCCCACCATTTGCAGCCAGAGCAGCGCCAGGGTAGCTCGCAGGAAGTAGCCGGTGATGAGGCCCAGGCCGATCAGACATTCCCAGATAGCCAGGATGAACACGGCCGTTGCCGGACTAAGCACGCCAAACGACAGCGCCGACATCGTATCCCCCGCCAGTGATTGCGCCGGGCTGAGGCCGGGGAAAAACTTGAGGAAACCAAACCAGAAAAAGACCACCCCCAGGCTAAACCGCAGCAGGCGAATGCCATGCCGGGCCATCCATTCGGTGAGCGTCGTATCAATCTGGTCAAATCTATTTTTAAGCGAAGTCATACCATCACCTCTTATGTGTAATAAAGCAGGGCGGCTATCAGACCCAGGCAAACGGTGACGATGGCGGCATTGAGCAGGGCAAGCTGCCAGAGCGGTTTTTGCCGTTTGACAAGCGCCAGGATAACCCACGCGACGGCCGTGGTGATGCCCACCATAAACGGCCACACCAGACAATTAAAAACGAGATAGGTGGGCATGGCGGCCTGCATACTCATAAAGCCATTGAGGGCAATGAGCGCAAAGATAACAAAGACGAAGGCCATCGCCAGCGTGAGAATGAGAGACAAAATGGCGGTAGGAATCCAGACTTTCATAACGACTTCTGTGTCCAATCCTTCTCCCCGGCGTGAATGGGCACGGGCAGCCAGTTTTCGCGGGGGGGCAGCGGGCAGGAATAGTAGGGTGAATAGGCGCAGTAGGGGTTGTAGGCGTAGTTGAAGTCTACGCGGATGGTATTGGCGGAAAGCTGTTCCAGGCCGGGGCGATGGGTGTCCAGGTAGCGGCCGGCGCCATACGTCTCTGCGCCGTTGGTGGCGTCCTTGAAGGGCAGGAACAGGCCGTGCCCGTCAAAGTAGATGGTCAGGCCGGCGGACTGCCCGTCTACGGTGAAATGAAAACGACCCCAACGGCGCAACGGCCGTACATCTCCCGTACTCGTCTCCATCTCCACCACCGGCTCATCATCCGCAAACCGCTCCACTTCTACGTCTAATACCAGGTCGTCATTCGCCGCAAAATAAGCCAGCCCGGTAAAACCCTCCCGCTGTTCTTCGTCCAGCGGTGACTGCGGATGATGGGCCATAAACTCGTCAATCTGTCGCCGGAATCGGGTTAAGTCGTTCATGGGATTCTCCTTGTTTTGTGATGCGTAACAAGTGACCAGAGATTTCACGCATCAAAACACCATACAGGTCGCCGTGCCGTGTGCATACAGTTTACCGGCGGCGTCTACCAGTTTGCCTTCGGCCGTGGCCGTGCGCCGGCCCAAGTGGATAACTTCGCCGATACAGTCCAGTTGGCCGGTTTGGGTGGTGATGGGGCGGATGTAGTTGACCTTGATTTCCAGGGTGGTGTAGCCGCCGCCAACCGGCAGTTTGGTGTGGACGGCGCAGGACATGGCCGAGTCCAGAATGGTGGCGATGACGCCGCCGTGGACGGCGCCAATGGGATTGAAGTGGTACTCTTCGGGCTGCATGGTGAAGACGATACGGCCGTCGCTCACCTCCTTTAGCCCAAAACCCATCAAGACGCCAATGGGGGGCGCCGGGACTTCACCCGTTTGCCAGGCGCGGAAAAAGTCGAGGCCGTTTAGTTGGGTGGCTTTCACGGCCGTCAATTTGGGATCTTGCCATTCAATCAAGCGTTGGCGGGTGGGTGGTGTTTCGGTCATACGGTTTCCTTTCTGAGTTCCAGGGTCTAGGGGTTGCCAGATGGTTAGACTATAATCTGAGCCAAAGGAGATGGCAACTTGATGAGTACCCAAGAGATATATAACTTCAAGCAAATCAATGACCACATCATCACAGGTGGGCAGCCGATGGAGGCGCAGTTGCGGGCAGCGGCGGCAGAAGGTTTTGAGACGGTGATCAACCTGGCGACGCTAGACCCGCGTTACGCATTGCCAGATGAGGCGGGGCTGGTACGGGAATTGGGGATGGGGTACATACACATTCCGGTGGAATGGGGCAACCCGCAGAAGAGTGATTTTGCGGCGTTTGAAGCGGCGATGCGCATGGCCGTAACCCACAAATCCCTCATCCACTGCGCTGCCAACTATCGGGTGACCGCCTTCTATTCACTCTACGCCATGAAACACCTGGGCTGGACGGCCGCCCAGGCCGACGCGCTGATGGCCCACGTCTGGAAACCGGGCGAATACCCCATCTGGGATCAGTTTGTAGCGGAAGTACGGGCGGAGATAGAGGACGGCCGTTAATCAGTAACTGAGGTCAGGTAAAAATGGAGCAGCAGCTCATTGCCGAGAATACACCGGCCGCGGTTGTCGCTGCTTTTGTTCTCGTGGGATTATTGGTATGGCGCATAAAGCCTGCCAGATTTCATGCCCTGTCAAAGTTATCCTTTGCCATTGCCGCTGCTCTCTTTTGGGGCGTGCTGGCTGCCTGGTTGGTCTCATTCGCCTGGGATTTTTATTACAGTTCCTTTGCACCGGGCTGGTATCGTGTCGCTGCGCCACTTGGCGCCATCATTATTTATCCGGCATTTGCGCTGCTTTTGCGGTGGCTGGCGCTGCGTTTGCCAGGTAATGCGGTGCTGGTCTTCTGCTTGTTGGGAGGGCTGGAATCAATTCTGGAACACGCCGTGGCCATTTATCGCTTTGACATTCTGCAAATCCCATTTCTTCAGGAAAACTCGGCCGGCGCGATACTCCTATTTGCTTACTTCGAATATGTTGTCTATTGGGGAGCTACCCTTTTATTGACAGTAGGAATTGATTGGCTCTTGCGAACATTACGGTCAGGTGTTGGGTCTAAAACAAAACAGTAGGGATGTTATGGTATAGAAAGGTGTTCCAGTTCGGCGGCGAGGGTGGCGGCCAGTTGGAAGGTGTCGGTGAGAGCAGGGTGATCGGTGGGGGGCACGGCCGTTAACCCCCGTACTGCCCGTTCCTTCAATTCAATGTTCACGCGGGGGTCCTGGGCAACGGCCGTCAACACATCTACCGCCCGCTCTGTTTGCCCCACCACCTTCAGCCATTCGCCCACGCCCACCAGCCGTATTGGCATACGTATACTAACCCGGCAGCAGCCACCAGTTTAACCCCTGCAAATAATAATCCGCGCGCCGGCGCCACTGCCCGCTGCCCGGTGGCGGCTTATCCCCCAGCCCGGCGCAAGCGCGCGCCAGCCCATCCGGTTGTGGATGTCGTGGTAAGTGCCGCGCTTCGCCAAGCTGAGCCGCGCCGTCCCATTCCTGCTGCCGCCGCCGGCTCTCCCCACTCAGCCGGGCGTGGCCATACCGGTCCAGATTGCCCACTTGCTGCTGCGGCAGGGTAAAGGCAGTTTCAAAATGGCCGTCAGCCGCCACAAAATCTGCCAACGCCAGCGCCGCCTTACCCAACTCCATGTGGCAGTAGCCCAAAAACCAGGGGTCATTAAACGTCTGCGCCAGGGCAAACGCCTGCCGGGCATGGCCTTGCGCGGTGGCATAGCGCCCCAGGGCAATGTTGGCCCCGGACAAGACAAAATGGGCATATGCCTCATTGTGTTGGTTTTGTTCGGCGCGCGCCTGGGCCAATGCTTTTTCGCCAAGCTGCACGGCCGTATCAAAATCCGAGCGCATCCAGGCCACAATGCTGCGAATGATGGCCGGGTCGGTGCCCAGGCCGGGCCGGTGTGGCCGCTTCAGCCGGGCATAAATTGTTTCGCTGGCCTGCAGGGCGGCGTCTGCGTCCGCCAGTTTGCCCGAAATCATGTGGGCGTTGCCCAGTTCCAGCAGGGCATAAGCCAACACCTGCTGCGCGTCGGGGTCAGGCAGGGGGGTGAGGGCGGTCACGGCCGTGTCAAAACGCCGGTAATGTTCCTGGTTGTGGCTGTAATGGGCCAGGTAGAGGGCGAACGGCTGCGCCATTTTGTCCAGAATGGTTACGTTCTGGTGGGCCGTCGCCCACCCCCAAACGGCGCGGAGGTTGTCTTGTTCCTGTTTGAACGCGGCCAGCGTGGGCAGGTGGCGTTGAATAAGCTGCGACAGGTGGTCGGCGCAAAAATCGGCATAGGCGGTGGCGTAAGCGGCCTGTGTTCCCGCAAATGTGGTGGGGTCGGCTTGCAAACGGCCGTGACCAAACTGGCGTACCAGTGGGTGCATGGTGTAATGCGTTTGCTGGCGGCGCTGCAACAACGCCTTGTCCAGCAAATTGGTCAGCGTGTCCAGGTCAGCGCCGGCTACCTGCCGCGCTGCCTGCCGGTGAAATGGCCCCTGGAATACGGCCAGCCGGGCAAAAATAGCCTGCTCGTCGGCCGTCAGCCGCTGCCAGGTCTGGTTGAGAATGGCCTGAATGCTGCGCTGGCGTTCGGGCCGGTTGGCCTGCCGCGCCTGGAGAATCTCCAGGTCTTGCCGGATTTCGGCCACGATTTCGGCCACGCTCAGCGTTTTGCTCCAGTTGGCGGCCAGTTCCAGAGCCAGGGGCATGCCGCCGGTCAGGTGGCATAGTTCAATCACATCAGGCAGTTCGGCCGCCAGGGAAAAGGGGGGGCGGGCGCGGCGGGCGCAGCGGTCAAAAAAGTCCAGGGCGTCAGCATAGGGGGCGCTTTCACCGCCGGTTTCGTCGGGCAGCGCCAGACCGCCCAGTGGATACAGCCATTCGCCGTGTAAATTGAGCGGCTCACGCGAGGTGATGAGCAAGGTGAGCCGGGGCGCAACTGCCAGCAAATGGGCAACCAGGGTGGCCCCGTCCAGCACCGATTCAAAGTTGTCCAGCACCAGCAGCATGTGGCGCGGCGACAGGTAATTGGCCAGTTGTGTTTCCGGGGAGGCGCTGCCCACCAGGGGCAGATTGAGGGCGTCGGTCACGGCCGTGACCAGCAACTCACTCCCGGCCAATGACGATAAATCCACAAAGGTCACGCCATCAGGGAAATGGGGCACGGCCGTAGCTGCCAGTTCCAGCGCCAGCCGCGTTTTGCCCATGCCACCCATGCCCATGACGGTCAGCAGGCGGCAGTTGGGGTCCAGCAGCTGCATCCCCAGGTGTTCCAGTTCCGCCCGGCGGCCGACGAAGGGGGTGAGGGCGGCGAAGACGCCGGGGTGAGCAGGTGAAGAGGTGAAGGGGTGAAGGGGTGATGGGGTGATAAGGCGTTCTCTAGTCACCTTATCGTCGCGGATTTGTTCAAAGAGGGCGGTGGTCTCGGCGGCGGGTTCGATGCCCAGCTCGTCGGCGAGCAGGCGGCGGCAGGTTTCGTATTGGGCCAGGGCGGCGCTGCGCTGGCCGCTGGCGGCCAACAGGCGCATCAGGTGGCGGTGGGTTTCTTCGTGCCAGGGTTCGATGGCCAGCAGTTTGCGCGCCAGGGGGATGCCGGTGGTGTGGTCGTTTTGCTGCACGGCCGTGTCCAACCATTGGCTCAGTCCGGTTACGGCCGTGTGCCGCCAATGTTCCCGCTGCCGCAGCACCCAGTCGTCAAATTCTGGCGCGTTGGGCACGTGGAAATCTTCCAGAAAGTCGCCGCGATAGAGGGAGATTGGAGATTGGAGATTAGAGATTTGAGCAGTCTCCAATCTCCAATCTCTAATCTCTAACCTCTCTTCAAATTCCCGCACATCCAACCAATAATTCGCCAACCCAATTTCTAGCCGGTCGGCTTGCAGAATGGGTTCTGGCAGCACTTTGCGCAGTTTGGAGAGGGTGAGGCGCAGATTGGCGCGGGCGGTTTCTTCGGGCATGTCGCCCCACAGCAGCCCGGCCAACGCGGTGCGGGAATGGGGCCGCCCGGTGACGGCCAGATAAATGAGCAGCGCCAGCCCTTTGGCCGAAACCATGTCGGCTGTAAGTGGCTGCGCGGTCGGCTGCGCAGTCGGCTGCGCGGACGGCTGATCCTGGCAGGTTATGTGTGGTTTTCCCAATACGGCGAGTTGTAACGTTCCACGCAATGACGCACCTGTCTTGCAGGTGAGACGCACTTTTGAAGTGCGTCTCGCCTCAATGTTCAAAATCCGGTCTCTTTTGCGTTTGGATAAACGATAAAGATACGATGCAAAAATGATAGCCTGCTAGGATGGGATTATATCGCAACTTGCTTATCAGGTAAGACAGACCTGACAGCATTGCCAAAGCGGTCAGCTATGTAAGGTGAGTAACCCGATCAACAACAACACACAGCCCCCATTTCACACCATCAATCGCCCCTGACAGCTTCAAATTTGGAGGGAATCCTATGATTTTTAATTTACGGGCACAGTTTTGGCCAACGGCCGTTGCCCTGGCGGCGAACGGCATTGTCTTTGTGTGTGTGGTGTGTGGAAAATGGTTACGGCCGTTTTCTCCCCATTCTGGAGGAATCCATGAAAACTGATAAACAACCTCATGCTATTGTCATTGGTGGCAGTATGGCCGGTTTGCTCACCGCCCGTGTGCTGAGCGACTACTTTGAGCGCGTGACGATTGTGGAACGAGACCCGGTGCAGGATCAGCCCGAATCGCGCAAGGGGCAGCCCCAAACGCGCCATTTACACGCGCTGCTGTCCGCCGGGTATGAGATTGTCAGCACGCTTTTCCCTGGCATTGAAGAAGAATTGGCGGCCGGTGGGGCGATAGTAGGTGATCCCGGCGCGACCGCGCGCTGGTACCAGTTTGGCGGCTGGAAAAAGCCGTTTGATAGCAATATGCGCGGCTGCCTGTCCAGCCGGCCGTACCTGGAGTGGCAGGTGCGCCGCCGGGTGCTGGCGCTGCCCAACATGCGCTTGCTGGCCCCCTGCGAAGTGAAAACGCTGCTGACCAATGAGGATGATTCGCGGGTGGTGGGGGCAGAGATTGTGCATCGGGGGGACGGCCGTGAAGCAGAAAATCTGGCCGCCGACCTGGTGGTGGACTGCGCCGGGCGCGGCTCGGCCACGCCGAAATGGTTGGACGAGTGGGGCTACGGCCGTGCGCCAGAAAGCCGCGTTAAGGTCAACTTCGCCTACAGCACCCGCATTTACCGCCGCAAACCAACCGACCTGCCCGATGCCAAGACGATCATGATTGCGCCCACCCCCCCGGCCAAATCGGGCACATTTTTATTCCCCATTGAAGGCGACCGCTGGATTGTCACCTCCGGTGGGATGCACGGCGTGGAGCCGCCTACGGACGAAGCTGGCTTTCTGGAATATATACGTAACCTGCCTGTGTCCGACATCTACAACATCATCAGCCGCGCCGAGCCGCTGTCTGATATTACGCCCCACAAATTCCCCTTTAGCCTGCGCCGCCACTACGAGAAGATGAAGCGGTTCCCCGCCGGTTTGCTGGTGCTGGGTGACGCTGCTGCCAGTTTTAACCCCATTTATGGGCAGGGCATGTCGGCGGCGGCCATGCAGGCGGCGGCGCTGCAAAAGCTGTTGCAAAAACAGGGCAACACGCCCACTTTATGGCGCAGTTTCTTTAAGCAAGCGGCCAAAATCGTGGATATGCCCTGGCAAATTGCGGTGGGCGAAGATTTCCGCTGGGCAGAGACGGAAGGCCCCAAGCCGCCCGGCGCTGACCTGATTAACCGTTATACCGCCTACCTGCATCGGGTGATGGAGGAGGACGTGGTAGTGGGTGAACAATTTTTGCGCGTTGTGCATTTAATGGCTGCGCCGCCCAGCCTGATGTCCCCGCGTATGTTGTGGCGCGCCTGGCGTTGGAAGAGGCAGCAGGGAAAGGGCACGGCCGTGTCCGCCCAACCTGCTGCCAAACCGGTGCGGCAAAATTAGTTGTTAGAGATTGGAGATTAGAGATTGGAGATTGGGAGATTGGAGATTGTTAAATCTCTTAATCTCCAATCTCATCCCCAAAAAGGAGAACATGATGATTTTCACAAGCCCTACCCCCGCTGTATCTATTCCAAATGTGTCCCTGACGGATTATCTCATGCCCCGGTTGGCGGCGCATGGCGACCGGGCGGCGCTGATTGATGGGCCGAGCGGCCGTACCATCAACTTCCCGCAGCTGCAAGGCATGATTCATATGTTGGCTGGCGGTTTGCAAAAGCGCGGCCTGCAAAAAGGAGACATCGTTGCCATTTACCTGCCCAATTTGCCGGAATTTGCGCCCATTTTTTATGGCACATTGCTGGCGGGCGGGACGGCAACGGCCGTGAACCCCCTCTATACCCCGGCCGAACTGGCTTTCCAACTACGCGATACCCGCGCCCGCTTCCTGTTCACCATTCCCCATTTTCTGGAAAACGCCCAGGCTGCTGCCGGTGAAGCGTTTGTGGAGGAGATTTTTGTACTCGGCGAAGCAGAGGGCGCTACCCCGTTTGGCGCCCTATTCCAACATGATGGGCAGCGGCAGCCGGTAACGATCAATCCGCAGGAGGACACGGCCGTTGTCCTTTACTCCAGCGGCACCACCGGCTTGCCCAAAGGGGTCATGCTCACCCATTACAACCTGCTGGCCAACGTTTTGCAGATTGAGGCGCTGGCCGGGCATCTGGCCTATTTCCCGGAGGATGTGGTCTTGGGCATTGCCCCGTTTTTCCACACCATGGGGCTGACCATGGTGCTGGGTTTATCGGTTATTCGCGGCTGCACCCTGGTGACCATGCCTCGCTTCGACCTGGGCCAATTTCTGGAATTTATTCAAAAGTACCGGGTGACGTACACCACCGTTGCCCCACCCATTGTGCTGGCCATGGCCAAACATCCGCTGGTAGAGCAGTATGACCTTTCTTCGCTGCGGCTGATCGCTTCTGGGGCCGCGCCGTTGAGCAAGGAAGTGGAAGCGGCGTTTGAGGCTCGCCTGGGCGCCTGGGTGATGCAGGGATACGGGCTGACGGAAGCGTCGGCGACGGTGTGCGCCGGGCCGCTGGAACGCGGCGTAGACAAGGCAGGCACGGTGGGTTTTGTGGTGCCGAATACCGAAGTGCAAATTGTGGATGTGATCACCGGAAAGGCGCTGGGGCCGGGTGAACGGGGCGAATTGTGGCTGCGTGGGCCACAGGTGATGAAGGGCTACCTGAACAACCCGGACGCTACCGCCGCCATGTTGGACGGCAATGGCTGGCTGCACACCGGGGATATTGCTACTGTGGATGAGGATGGCTACTTTTATATTGTAGACCGGCTAAAGGAGTTGATTAAGTACAAGGGGTTCCAGGTGGCCCCGGCGGAATTGGAGGCAGTGTTGTTGGGGCACACGGCCGTAGCCGATGCCTGTGTCATTGGCAAACCGAACGAGGAAGCGGGCGAAATTCCCAAGGCGTTCATCGTCCTCAAAGCCGCCGCCCAACCGGACGAGATCATGGCCTACGTGGCCGAGCGGGTAGCCCCCTACAAGAAAATCCGCGAGATTGAATTTATTGACGCCATTCCCAAGTCACCCACCGGCAAAATTTTGCGCCGGGTATTGGTGGAGCAAGAACGGGAACGGCTGACGGCCGTAGCTGCTGACTGATGTGTATCGTGTATTCTGTATGGCGTATTGGTCACGTGTGTATACGCCATACAGAATTTGCCCCCGGTGGGCGATGATGGAATTGTCCCACTTTCTGTTTGCCGCTTTGGGTATGGTATTATTAGCAAGATTTGATGTGTGACTTTTTGCACGATTTAATCGAGGAGCGTGGGACGCCCACGTCTCACGCAGGGCACGAGGGCGTGCCCCGCTCCTCTGGCAAAATGAAAGTTGCCCATTATGTTTAGTAAGTTGAGGTGGTAATGGTAGGAGTGAACCATGCATAAAATGGATAAGCTTTTGCGTTTGTTGACGATTGGTAGTGGTATTGGTTTGTTGGTGTTGGTAGCCGGGTATTTCTGGCAGTGGCCCTGGGCGGTAGCCACCTGGCCCTGGCCCGATGGCCCGCTCTCTTACACCTTTATTGCCGGTATTCAGGCGGCCATTGCCGCGGCGATGCTGTGGATTGGTCTCACCGGGGAGTGGGGCGCGCTGGCCAATGGGGCGCTGAACCTGGTGGTGATGATGGCGGGATTGGCCGTTTTTTTCTTTGTGGTGGCGCTGCCGTTGTATGCTGTTTTCTGCGCCTTATTTGCTCTTTTTAACGTGGCGCTGTTTTGGTGGAGTCATCGCCTGCCATTGCAGGATACCCGGCCCACGCCGAAGCTGGTGCGGGGGTCGTTTGTGGTTTTCACGGCCGTGCTCCTGCTCGTCGGCATCGCCCTTGTCCTGCGTATGCCCATCATCTTCCCCTGGCCGCTCAACCCGGATTCGTCAGTCATCTTTGGCCTGATTTTCATCGGTGATGCCTTCTACTTTCTCTATGCCGTGCTGCGTCCCCAGTGGCATTATGCGGTGGCTCCGTTGTGGAGCTTTCTGGCGTATGACCTGGTGCTGCTGCCCCGGTTTTTGCCCCATTTTGGCGCAGTCAGCCCGGAACATGCGTTGAGCCTGTATCTGTACACGGCCGTGCTGCTTTACAGCGCCGGTTTAGCCATTTATTACCTGTTTATCCATCGGCAGACACGGCCGTTGTTGGTGGCCGCGGGCGGGGTGTCTTAGTGATTGGGAAGACCCTAAGGGTTTCAGAAAACCCTTAGGGTCTTAATCCTATGCCGCAACTATTCTTGCAAACTTTAGGGCTGCTGGTTCTGATCCTAGGGGTAGCGCTTGGTTATTGGCGGTGGATACGGCCGTATCACGGCCAGATCAGCCGCCACCAACAAAGCCTGCTTTTGTTAATCATTTTGACGGGCGTGGGTGGTTTTGTGGGCGCGTTTGGCTGGTGGTTTGACGTGCGCGCCAGCTTTTCCTGGGATTTGCTCCCATTGGCGTCCCGGATGCTGGCGGCGGCGGCCTGGGCGTTTGCGGTGGGCTGCTGGTTGGCGTTGGCACGGCCGTCGCTGCCCCGTTTGCGCCTCATTATCATCATGCTCTTTATTTATCTGGCGCCGCTGGCGGCGGCCATTGTCCTCTTCCATCTGGGCCGTTTTGACTGGGCGGCCCCCATTACCTACGCCTTTTTTGGCATTGTGCTGCCCATGGTCGCGCTGACCATCTGGCATCTGTTTCATCCAACGGGCATTATCGTTGTGGCCCATGATGAGCCGGTGCGGGAGTGGGGACGCGGGTGGTTATGGGCTACGGCCGTGCTCACGTCAATGTGGGGGCTGGCCTTGTTTCTCACCGATGCCGGGCCGTCAGACCTGGTGTGGGTGTGGCCGGGCGACCTGCTTACCAGCCGCCTGATCGCCGTCATGTTATGGACATTGACGGCAGCGGCCGTGTACAGCCTGCGCTCTGCCGACGCCATGCGTGTGACGCTGGCGGTCATAATGACTTACGGTATTGGTGTGGTTGCTGCCAATCTCTGGAACCCGGCGGCGCTCAAGCCGCTCTATACCCTCTCTTTTGCCTTGTTAGCTGTTGGTTCTCTGATCTTTTTGTGGCGATCAGGGAGATCCTAGCCAAAACCAATTAACCCAGCACAATCTCCCTGTTTGCAAAAGGTGTTCCTGATGCAAAATTATCCCTTTAACCCTTTTACCCCCGATTTTGGCGCAAATCCTTATCCAGCGTATCGGGAATTGTTAGAGCAAAACCCGGTACATTGGGGCGTTCCCGTGACCCCCACCATTCCCGGCGCCTGGTGGTTTACCCGCTATGCCGATATACAGGCTATCCTCAAAGATAACCGGTTCGGCCGTGACTGGCAGCGCGTCATTCCGCCTGAACAGCGAATGCCCATTCCCGAATTTTTCCGGCCTTATTTTGAGATGTTGCAGCAGTGGATGTTGTTTCAAGACCCGCCCGACCATACCCGGCTGCGCACGTTGGTGCATAAAGCGTTTACGCCAGCGGCCGTAGCCCGGCTGCGGCAGCGCGTCCAGGAAATCGCCGATGATCTGTTGGATCAGGTCATGGAAAAAGGGGAGATGGACTTAATCGCCGACTTTGCCTTTCCGCTGCCGATGACGGTGATTGCCGAGATGTTGGGTATTCCCCTGGAGCGCCGGGACAATCTGCGGGAGTGGACGGGAGCCGTGGTGGCCGGGTTTGATGTGCGCCAGGACACGGCCGTTGCCCAACGCGCCAGCCAGATCATGCCCGCCTTTACGGAGATGCTGCAAACGGTCATTGCCGACCACCGCCACAACCCGCAAGATGACATCCTTAGCGGCCTGATTGCCGCCGAGGAGCAGGGCGACCGGTTGAGCGAAAGTGAACTGATCGCCATGTGCATTTTGCTTATTGGCGCCGGGCACGAAACCACCGTCAACCTGATTGGCAATGGCGTGCTGGCGCTGCTGCAAAACCCCGACCAATGGGCGCTGTTGTGTGAGAATCCGGGGCTGGTGGGCACGGCCGTTGAGGAACTGCTACGTTATGACAGCCCGGTGCAGATGACTTTTCGCACGGTGCTTACCGATGTGGAGATTGCTGGTGAAACGATCCGGCGGGGGCAAACGGTGGCGCTGATATTGGGGGCGGCGAATCGGGACACGGCCGTGTTCACGAACCCGGATCGCCTGGACATCACCCGGCAGGAGGCGAAATGCCTTTCCTTTGGCGGCGGCATTCATTACTGTGTGGGTGCGCCGTTGGCCCGGCTGGAAGGGGAAATTGCCCTTGTCACTCTGCTGCGCCGCCTGCCGCATCTTCAGTTAGCCACCGCCGCCCTGAATTGGCGGCCTCTCATTGCCTTTCGTGGCCTGCAAAGCCTGCCGTTAACTTTCTAAAACGGCCGTGCCCCCTTACGACCCACAGACGATGTTTGAAAATGCCAGGTTGTTTTTTGATCTTTCCTCCGTATAATCGCCTTGTTTGATACCTGGCGCCCGGTAATCTGAAACTCGCCCACGTAAACCGATAACCGATTACCGGCCACCGATTCCTGGAGGAAAGAAGAATGAAACGCCATTACCTGTTTTTGTGTGTCCTATTTCTCCTTTTGTTAGCCGCTTGTGGTGGCAGCCAACCCACCACCCCGACCGATAGCAGCGACGCCGGTGGCAGCAGCCAGACGGCGGTCACGCCCACCGCCGAATCCACCGGCCCGGTCATTGTGCGTATTGGTTGGGGAGGCAGCCCCGATACGTTGAATCCGGGCACGGCCGTACTCGCCGAAGCGTACACCCTCTTTGAACTGGTCTATGATTCCATGTACCAGTTACAGCCGGACGGCTCCTATACCCTGGAACTGGCCGAAAGCGTGGACGTGTCGGCGGATGGCACGGTGTATACCTACACGCTGCGCGATGGCATCACCTTCCATGATGGTGAACTGCTGACTGCTTCGGACGTGGTGTTTTCCTATAATTTGTATGCCTCGCAAGAAGACTTCCCGTTTTTGCCCATCTACACCGAGTATTTTGACAGTGTGGAAGCGCCAGATGACAAAACGGTGGTGCTGACGCTCACGGAAGCGATCCCTAACCTTGAAAGCCAGTTAATTTATCTCTATGTGCTGCCGGAACATATCTGGGCTGATGTGCCTGATGCCGCCGAGTTTGAAAACACGGCCATGATTGGCAGCGGTCCCTTCAAAATGAAGGAATACCGGCAAAACGAGTTTGTCTCGTTGGATGCGGTGAAAGACCATTACCTCAAAGGGCCGCAAATTGATGGGGCGGTGTTCCAGACATTTGACAACCCGGATGCGCTGGTGCAGGCGTTAAGGACGGGGCAGGTGGATATGATTACGGAGATGCCGAACACGGCCGTAGCCGCCCTGCGCAACGACGCCAACGTCCAGGTGGTCAGCGGTCCGCCGCTGGCCCCGTCCGTTACCGACATCATTTTCAATGTGGTTACGCCGGAAAATTGTCCGCCGGACGACGGCATTTGCACGGGCCATCCGGCTTTGCAGGATCGCAATGTACGCCTGGCGCTGGCTCATGCCACCGATAAACAAAACATCATTGACGTGGTGTTGTTGGGGTTGGGTGCGCCGGGACTGACGCTTATCCCGGACAGCCTGGGTGATTTTTACAATGACCAGATTCAGGATTACGAGTTTGATATTGCCAAAGCCAACCAGATTTTGGACGACGCCGGCTATGTGGACAGTAATAATGACGGCGTGCGGGAAACGCCCGACGGCCGTGCCCTCATCTTCCGCCTCAACTGGCCCTCAGACAGTGTAGACGCCCCGCGTATGGCCGAACTATTGGCCGGTAACTGGTCGCAAATTGGCGTCCGCACTGAGCAGCAATCACTGGACCCCGACGCCCTCACCTCCATTTGCTGCCCCGCCTTTGACTTCGACATCATCCTGTGGGGATGGGGATCAGACCCCGATCCCAGTTTCCTGCTGAGTGTGATGACCACCAGAGAGATCCCCACCGGCACCAACGAAACCGGCTATTCCAACCCGGAATACGATGAATTATTTGCCCAGCAGGCTACCACATTGGATGACGCCCAACGCATTGCCATCATCCACCGGATGCAAGAGATCGCCCACAACGATATTCCCTACATCATTCCCTACTATGCCCAGGAGGTGCAGGCTTTCCGGGTAGACCGCTTCCGTGGCTGGCTCACCGACGCCGGCAAAGTGGCCCTGGAAGACCCCAGTTCGTTGCTGGTGATTGAACCGGTCCGGTAGACCGTAAACCGTAAAACGTAATCCGTGATCCGTCACGGATTACGGGTCGCGGATTACGGGTCACAGGTCACGAAAATGAGAAGAAGCCGCTACATTGCCAAAAAAGTAGCCTGGGCGGTGGTGACGATATTATTCGTGATCACGCTCAACTTCTTCTTGTTCCGGGTGTTACCCGGCGACCCGGCGCGGGCCGGGGTGCGCGATCCCCGGTTGACCAGGGAGGCCATTGAAGCCATTCGGGTCAGTTTTGGCCTGGACAAACCGGTCATTAACTGCTTCCAGTCGCTCAACCCGGTGGAATTGGGTGACTGTTTTGTCAACCCCCTGGAAACCCAGTTTTTTATCTACGTCGGCAATTTACTCCAGGGTGAATTGGGCATTAGTTACCATACCAAACGGCCCGTGGCCGATATGCTGATGGAGATGTTGTGGAATACGCTATTGCTCATTGGACTGGGGCAAATTTTAGCCATCATCCTGGGCATGAGTCTGGGGGTGCTGGCGGCGTGGAAGGCGCGCACGGCCGTAGACCACGGCGCCCTTCTTTTTAGCCTGACGGCCTGGAGTTTGCCTACCTTCTGGCTGGGCATCATCCTGCTCTTCATCGGCTCCAGCTATTGGGGGCTGCCCATCGGTGGGCGGCTGACGCCCGGCATGGTCTATAACACTTCCATTGAGCGTTGGCTGGACATCGGCAACCATCTCATCCTGCCCACGCTCACCTACACCATCGTCTTTTTGGGCGAATATATGCTCATCATGCGCAGCACGCTGCTGGATGTGCTGTCGGAAGATTACATCCTCACCGCCAAAGCCAAAGGCATTGGCACGTTCCAGATTTTGAAAGACCACGCCCTGCGCAACGCCATGCTGCCTATGGTCACAATTATCGCGCTGAACCTGGGGTTCACCGTCACCGGGGCCATCCAGATTGAGACGGTGTTTTCCTGGCCGGGGTTAGGTGGGGCAATTTTCACGGCCGTGAACCGCCGCGACTACCCCATGTTGCAGGGCGCATTTCTGCTCATTGCCGTCAGCGTCATCTTCGCCAACCTGGCCGCTGACCTGTTTTATTCCTATCTTGATCCCAGGGTGGAGGATAGTTAAGAGGAGATTGGGAGATTAAGAGATTAATTTAGTTACACGATCTCCCAATCTCCCAATCTCCCAATCTCGATATCCCTATGACTCAACCCACCACTACCCCTCCCATTCGCAGTTTCTGGCGCACCTTCCGGCGCAATCGCATGGGCATGGCGGGCGCGGTGATGCTCATTCTGGTTGTTCTTATGGCCGTTTTTGCCCCCGTCCTGGCCCCTTACAACCCCTACCAGCCGACGCGGGTGACCATTGACGATATTTACGCCCCGCCCAGCCCGGAACACCCCTTCGGTACCGACGACGCCGGTAAAGATGTGTTATCCAACTTCATTTACGGAGCGCGGGTGTCGCTCATTGTTGGCTTTTTTGCCTCTTTCATTTCTATTTTTATCGGCGGCGTCATCGGCATCAGCGCCGGTTTTTATGGCGGCAAGCTGGAAAATGGCCTGATGCGTTTTACCGACATCATGCTGGTCATTCCCGACTTCCCCCTGATTGTGCTGCTGGTGGCGCTGACAAAACCAAGTCTGCTCAACATCATTTTGGTCATTGGCCTGTTAGGCTGGACGTCTTCGGCCCGGTTGGTACGGTCGCAGACCTTGTCCGTGAAGCAGCGCAAATTTGTGCTGCGGGCGCGGGCCATTGGCGCGGGTAATTTGCACATCATCCGGCGGCACATTTTCCCCCTGGTGCTGCCGCTCATTGTGGTCAATACCGTCCTGGTCATCTCCCTGGCGGTGCTGAACGAGAGCGCCCTCAGTTTCCTGGGGCTGTCTGACCCCACCAAGATCAGTTGGGGCCAAATGCTGAACTTTGCCTTCACCCGCGGGGCGATGAGCGCGGGCGCCTGGTGGGCGCTGGTGGCTCCCGGTTTAGGCATTGTCTGGCTGGTATTGGGCTGCACCCTGTTGGGGCAGGGGTTGGAGCAGGTACTCAACCCCCGCCTGGAAACACACCATCTCTCCGTTGGCTCCAAAATGGTGGCGCGGATGATGGGGATGAAAGAGAAACCGGTGCCCGGCGACTGATGATCCTATGCTAAAATAGGCGCATGGTTGCAAAAGGAGCAAACGCATGAGCGAAATGATAGGCGAACTGACATCTGTGATGGAAAAGCGCCGCTGGACAACAGCCGATCTGGAATTGATGCCCGACAGCGATACCCGGTATGAAATTATTGAGGGAGAATTATTCGTTACAGAACCGCCTCATTGGTATCATCAAACCACCTGCGGCAATATCTCTAGCTTGCTCAACCAATGGTCTAAAACAAGTAAGATGGGGCAGGCCGGCATTAATCCTGGCGTGATTTTTGGCGAGTTTGATGCGGTTGTGCCGGATGTGGTGTGGATCAGCCATGAACGGTTGGCGGCGCTGCTGGATGAGGCCGGGCACGTGACCGGTGCGCCGGAACTGGCGGTGGAGGTGCTGTCGCCGGGCAGCGAAAATGAACGGCGCGACCGGGAATTGAAACTGAAGTTATATGAACAACAAGGGATGCAAGAATACTGGATCGTGGATTGGCGATTGCGGCAGGTGACGGTGTACCGACGGGCGCGTGGCCGTCTTCAACTCGATTTCACTCTCTTTCCCCATGATACGCTCACCTCGCTCCTCTTGCCCGGTTTTTCCTGCCAGATTGCTGATTTCTTCACTCAATAATGGGCGCCCACAACTCCTATTCATTGCAGAAAGCGCCGGTTTTACTGTCCGTTACGGATTTGTCTACGGATTTTTTGCTGGAAAGTGCGCCGCCCGCCCATGCTTTGGTGGATGTGAGTTTTACGTTGCGAGAGGGGGAAGTGTTGGGTTTGGTGGGGGAGAGCGGTTGTGGTAAGACAACGTTGATGCTGAGTTTGATGCGCCTGTTGCCGGCCAACGGCCGTATCACCTCCGGCACGGTCAACTTCATGGGTCAAGACTTGCTTGACCTCAGCGAAAATGCCATGGCCGGTATTCGCTGGAAGCATATTGCCATGATTTTCCAGGGGGCCATGAACGCGCTCAACCCGGTGCAGCGCGTGGGTGACCAGATTGCGGAAGCGATTGTGCAGCACAATTACATTGAAGATAAGGGAGTGATAGACGGCCGTGTCGCCGAACTGCTCGATCTGGTAGGCATTGGCCCCGAACGCCGCCATCAATATCCACACCAATACTCCGGGGGGATGCGCCAGCGCGCCATGATCGCCATGGCCCTGGCCTGTAACCCCCAAATTATCATCGCCGACGAACCCACCACCGCTCTGGACGTGATGGTCCAGGCGCAAATCCTGGAACTGCTGGACAACCTGCGACACAAATTAGGGTTATCCATCCTCTTTGTCACCCATGATCTGGGCGTAGTGGCCGAAATGTGTGATACCGTGTTGGTAATGTATGGTGGGATTACGGCCGAATACGCCAGCGTAGACGCCATCTACAACAATCCGCAGCACCCCTACACCCGCGAACTGCTGCGCGCCTTTCCCGATCTCAGCCGCCCCACCGAAAAATTAGCCAGCATCCCCGGCCATCCGCCCCGGCTAAACGCCCTGCCCCCCGGCTGCCGTTTTGCGCCCCGCTGTCCCGCCGTTTTTGACCGTTGTTACGAAGAACAACCCGCCCTGCACCAGGTAAAACCAGGGCATTGGGCGAGTTGTCATCTGGTGGAGAATGGGGATTAGGAGATTGCCAATCTCCCAACCTCTCAACAGCTATGTCCCCAATCGTCGAAGTCACCAACCTGCGCAAACTCTTTCCCGTCAAAAAGAGCGGCTTGTTTGACCGACAAGAAAGGTTTGTTCACGCGGTAGATGATGTCAGCCTGACGGTGGGCCGGGGCGAAGTGTTGGCCATTGTCGGCGAGAGTGGCTGTGGCAAATCTACCCTGGCGCTGACGCTGATGGGGCTGGAACGCCCCACCTCAGGTGTTATCCAGATAGATGGTCAAAACATTACCACTCTCAAAGGCAAAGAAATGCAGGTGGTACGCCGCCATGTGCAGATGATTTTTCAGGACCCCTACGAATCACTTAACCCCATTATGACCATTGCCGATATTGTGGCCGAACCGCTTAAAGTGCATGGTCTGGTGAAAAACAAACAGGAGCGGCAGGAGCGCGTCATTCGGGCGCTGGAAGACGCCGGGTTGAAACCGGCCATGAATTTTATGCATCGCCTGCCCCAGGAATTGTCAGGCGGGCAGCGGCAGCGGGTGGTCATTGCTGGGGCGCTGGTGCTGGAACCAGAACTACTCATTGCCGATGAGCCGGTTTCCATGCTGGACGTGAGCATCCGCGCCGAGATTTTGAACCTGCTGTTGGAACTTCGGCAAACGCGGGGTATTTCCATTGTAATGATTACCCACGATTTGGGCACGGTGGGTTATGTGGCCGACCGCATTGCCGTGATGTATCTGGGGCGGCTGGTGGAAGTTGGCCCGGCGCTCCAGGTGTTGCAGCAGCCACAGCACCCCTACACCAGGGCGCTGCTTTCGGTTGTGCCTGTGCCTAACCCCCGCCAGCGGCGAGAGCGGGTCATTTTGCAGGGGGAAACGCCCAATCCCATTAACCTGCCTCCTGGCTGCCGTTTTCATCCACGCTGTCCGATGGCCCGGCCCCATTGCCAACAGCATGACCCCCAACTGCGTCTTGTGCCCGCCGGTCACGAAGTGGCCTGTGTAGAGGTGGCGCCAAAAGAATTATCTT
>JAHBVI010000123.1 GCA_019637635.1 Anaerolineae bacterium | reverse complement strand
CAAACGGTCTGGTTTCATGGGGTAGACACATTTTGGGCCGGTCGGGGTTATCTATAGCAGCAGGAAGGGACAGAGCCGTATTACCTGCACAGAATAACCCGTTGTCTGACAAAAAAGTGGAAATGTTATCGTGGTACTCTTTATCCCGCGCTCTGCGTGCTGGATAATAGCAGAGTAAAAAGGAGCATAATGGGTAAAACAGTTAATCGAGAATCGGTCAGTAAAATTTTCATTGGGGGGGCGCTGGCCTACAGCGGCTTCATCGTGGTATGGCTCATCCTCCGGTTAGTGTTTGCCGATGCCTACTGGGTGCTGGCTATTTTGAACACCGGCGCCATGTATTGTTTTGCACCCCTGCCTTTTCTGGCAGCGCCGGTCATCTGGAGCCGTCATAAAGGGGCCATAGCCAGTTTGCTCGTCCCCGTCGCCGCGTTTTTCTTATTGTGGGGCACACTGATGATACCGGCCCCCGCTACCGCGACCGCCTCTCCCTCCTTGCGGATCATGACTTTTAATGTGCTGATTTCCAACACGAACACGGACAAACTGGCGCGGGCTATTGCCGCCGCCCGACCGGACGTGATCGGGCTTCAGGAATTAAGCCCCCGCATAGCCCCGGTCATCCGCGAACGGTTTGCCGAAGAGTACCCCTACACCACGTTTGACGAAATGGATACACATGGGGTGGGGTTGATGAGCCGCTTTCCGATCACGGCCGTGCACCGCTTCCCCTTTCCCCCCAAAGACCTGGCGCTCCAGGCGGAAATTGATTGGAACGGGCAGCCGGTTCAGGTCTTTGTTGTCCATCTTTCGGCCAACAATATCTTCAACCACTCCTTGAAAACACTGCCGCAACTGACGCGGGAACGGTACGCCCAACGCGCCGACCAGGTGACGCGCCTGGAAGATTTGCTAGACGCCATCAGCGATCCCGTTATCCTGTTGTGCGATTGCAATTTTACGGATACGTCGGAGGCTTACGGCCGTCTGGACACCCGCCTCAACGACAGCTACAAAAAACCGGGTTGGGGCGCCGGTAATACCCTGTATACCCAGGGTGTCCCTTTCCGCGTGCAGCGGGTAGATTACGTCTGGCACAGCAGCCATTTTATCGCCCTGCGCTCCTTTGTTGGTCAAGATGGCGGCTCCGACCATCGGCCGGTGGTTTCCACCCTCAGCTTTAGAGGCGCTGACAAGTGACAAGTGACGAGTGATACGTGATGCGTGATGCGTGAGGGTATTTCCGTCACGCATCACGCCCCAAAAACCCCCATACCCGCTATAATCCCGCCATTCCACTGGACATTCATAATTCATCCTTCATAATTCATAATTTTCAGAGGAGACTCAGCCATGAACCCTGACAAACGCCGCCCGCGCATCCTTATTTGTGACGCCATTCACCCGGCCGGGATTCAGCTATTGCAAGAGGTTGCCGACGTGGACATCAAAACAGGATTGTCGGCGGCGGCATTGTGTACGGCCGTGCCCGCCTACGATGGTCTCATTGCCCGCAGCGCCACCCAAATCACCGCCGAGGTAATCCGGCATGGCCTGAATCTGAAAATCATCGGCCGCGCCGGTTCCGGGCTGGACAATATAGACGTGGAAGCGGCCCGCGCCGCCAACGTCACCGTGGTCAACTGCCCGGACGCCAATACGTTGGCCGTGGCCGAGCACACCTTTGCCCTGCTGCTGGCGCTGGCGCGGCGGCTGCCCCAGGCCACCGGCAGCATGAAAGCGGGCAAATGGGAAAAGAGCGGGCTGCTGGGCGAAGGACTGGCGGGTAAAACATTGGGCATCATCGGTTTTGGCCGCATTGGGCGGCAGGTGGCGCTGCGGGCGCTGGCCTTTGGCATGAAAATCCTGGTGAACCAGCGCCAGGCCACACCGGAACTGCAAATGGAACCGGCAGTCACGGCCGTAGACCTGCACGACCTTCTGCAACAGGCTGACTTTGTCACCCTGCACGTCCCCTTCAAGCCAGAAACGCAAAACTTGATTGGCGCAGCCGAACTGGCGCTGATGAAACCGACCGCGTACCTGGTGAACACGGCGCGGGGGGGCGTGGTGGACGAGGCGGCGCTGTTGGCGGCGTTGGATGACGGCCGTCTCGCCGGCGCCGCCTTAGACGTATTTGCCCAGGAACCGGCCCCCAACCCGGCGCTGGTGCAGCACGACCGGGTGATTGCCACGCCGCACATTGCCGCCAGCACCGAATCGGCGCAAGAGGCGGCCTCCATGGCTGTGGCCGAACAGATCATTGAATTTTTCCAGCAGGTGGAGGTGGAGACGGTGCTGCCGCTGCGGGTGGTGCCCATGGACAAGGTATTTGCCCACGAAAATGTAGACGCCAAACGGGTCAACCGGCTGGCCAAACGGTTGGATGAAGAGGGCCGATTGGGCAATCCGCCCATTGTCACGGCCGTAGGCGACGGCCGTTACATGGTGTTGGATGGCGCGACGCGGTCGGCAGCCATGGCCCAATTAGGCTTCCCCCACGCCATCGTCCAGGTCATCAATTCCGAAGACGGTCTGGGGTTAAAAACCTGGTACCACACCATTCGCCAGATACGCGAGGACGACCTGATTGACCTGTTAACGACGCTGCCCCTCATCCAGTTAGAACTCATTGCGCCCACCGAGGCGGCTAAAGCGATGTTTGAATACGGCGGCCTTTGTTACCTGCACACCGCCAGCGACCGCGCCTATCTGGTGCAGCCCGCCCCTGGGGCCAATCGGCTGGATGCGCTCAACCAGTTGACGGAAACATACATTGAAGCGGCGCACGTGGACCGCACCCTGAACAGCAACATTATCAGTTTGAAGAGCGAGTTGGAGGGGTTCACGGCCGTGGTCATCTTCCCCGAATACACCGTCCCCCAGGTGATTCAAACAACGCTGGAAAGTGGGCGGCTCTTCCCGGCCGGCATCACTCGTTTCATCATTCCGGGCCGGGTGCTGCGCCTGAACGCCGACCTGTCGGTGCTGCGTTCTAAAGAGATGTCCCTGCGCGAGAAAAACCGCTGGCTGCATGAACAACTGCTCCAGCGCCAGGCCAAAGGCGGCATTCGCCGTTATGACGAGCCGGTGGTGTTGTTGGATGAGTAGGGGGAGATTGGAGATTAGAGATTGGAGATTGGTCGAATCTCCAATCTCCAATCTCTAATCTCAATTCTTTGAAAACTCTTGCGGCCGGGTAGCCTGTTCAAACTGTAGTTCCAATTCGCGCTGTTTTTCGGCCATGGCGGCGCGGGCATCGTCTACGGCCGTTTGCCAGCGATTCACCGCCCCATTTTTCAACTCTTCCCCCGAAGCCGGCGTCAGCAACAACGCCGTCACACTGCCGATCAATGCGCCACACAAAGCGCCGGCCATAAAGCTAAACATTCGGTTCATGTATTCCTTCCTTAAAAAATTCGTGATGCGTGATACGTGATGCGTGAATTCTCTGGTCACGCATCACGTATCACGCATCACTTTTTGTTTCCTCGTAAAAAGCGGCGACGGCCGTGTCCAGCGTGGGATAAAAGTGGTGGCTGTCAATCGTTTCCAACAGGCCATAGCGTATCATCTTGTCCTTTACCGGGTCCTTCAACCCGGCAAATACCAGATGGATGCTGCCCGCGTTCAACTCTTCGTCCAGGTCTACCAGCATCTCCGCCGCTGTTGTATCCACGTCCGTCACCGGTTCGGCCGCTACCACAATCCACACCGGTTTTGGTTCTGTATGGGCTGCCAGATCACGTACTTTTTGGCGGAAAATGTTCGCGTTGGCAAAAAAGAGCGGCGCATCCCAACGGAGCATGACCAGACCGGGAATTTGCGCGGCTTCGGGGTAGCGGGTGATGTCGTGATAGCCGTCAATTTCCGCCGGTTTGCCCAACACGGCCGTATACGGCCGCCAGGAACGCTCAAAAAATTGGATGACCGCCAGCACGACGGCGATCACAATGCCTTCCAACACGCCCACTAAAATCACGCCCAACGCGCACACCACCGCCAGAGCAAATTCGCTGCGGCGGATTCTATACAACCGGCGCAGCGCCTTCAGGTCAAACAAACTTATCGAAGCGGTGATGACGATGGCTGCCAGCGCCGGTTGGGGCAAATTGCGTACCAGGCCAGGGGCTGCCAGCAGCATGAGCAAAACCAATGATCCGGCCACCACCCCCGTCAGTTGGGTTTGCGCGCCGGATTGTTCGGCAACGGCCGTGCGCGAACTGCTGGTACTCACCGGAAAACCGGAGAAAAAACCGGCAAACAAATTGGCCGAGCCAATGCCCACCATTTCCTGGTCGCTGTCCACGTCATACCCTTTGCGGGCGGCAAACCCGGCCGACGTAGAGATGGTATCGCCAATTGTCACCAGGGAAATGCCGACGGCCGTAGCCGCCAATATCGGCACGTCCGCCCATTCCACGCGCGGGAACGAAGGGCGGGGAAATCCCTGCGGTAAGACGCCGATCACATCCACCCCTCTGGCCGCCAGATCAAAAACCACCGTCACCGCAATGGCCGCCAACACCGCAATCAGCACCCCCGGCCATTTGGGGCGCAGTCGCTTCAACCCCAAAATAATCGCCAGACACAACAGCCCCACACTGAGCGCATACTTATTCGTCTGGTCTAAACCCTGCCAGAAGTAAACAACCTCCTGAAAGAAGGTGTTGGCGTCAATGGAAAAGCCAAACAGTTTCGGCAACTGCCCCACAAAAATCGTCACCGCCAGCCCGGACAGATAGCCCACCCGCACCGGCGCGGAGAGCAAATCGGCCACAAAACCCAGCCGGGCCATGCCTGCGCCCACGCCCACCAGCCCCACCCACAGCGCCAGCATCCCCGCCAGCGCCACCGCATACGCCTCGTCGCCGGCCGCCAGCGGCAGTACCGTAGCCGCAATCATCGGCCCCAACGACGAATCCGGCCCCAACACCAGAAAGGGGGAGGGGCCAAAAATGGCGTAGGCGAACAGGCAGACAATGGTCGTGTACAGCCCGGTGATGGCCGGCAGCCCGGCCAGTTCGGCATAGGCCATACCCTGCGGCACCAGCAGCGCGCACAACACCACCCCCGCCAGCACGTCTTTTCCGACGAAGGCGCGGTTATACGTGCGCGCCACGCGAATGCCTGGCGCCCACTTTTCCAGCCGGGCCAATCGGGATAGAGGGGGAGGAGGGGGTGTTGGCATGTGCTTAAGCGGGCACCACCACTTTCAACGCACCCGGTATTACTTTCAGGGAGATGGGGGTACGGCCGTAATACTCCCCATCTGTCCACACCGGCTGATCCGGGTCGGTCTCAATCGTCACCTCCTGGCCGCGCCAGATAAACTGGTTGGCCATGTCCGTGTGCAGGTGAATGACCCGCTCGGCGGCGGCGGCCAGCGTGCGGATATTGTGAATATCCAGCACAAACACATCCACCAACCCATCATCTGGCTTGGAAAAGTCACCTGTCACCGCAATGCCCGTACCCGCTTTGGCCGCATTCACCACATACAGCTTCACGGCCGGCATTTCAATCACCTGTCCATCAATCGTCATGCGATAGTGGACTTCCCGGTCTTTACGGTCTCTGGCACGATGGAAGGTGTTGACCACGTAGGCAAACGTGCCGTATTTATCCTTGTCTTCGCGGCTGGTTTGTTCTTCCGGCTCAATGCCCACGTAGAGCCGCTGGATAAAGTACGAATCCCCTAACTGCACCACGTCAATGGGCCGAATACGGCCGCCGGTGCAAAGCAGTTCCGTCGCCGGCCGCAGCTCTTTGGGTGTGCCCAGTTCCGTGGCAAACCCGTTGCCGGTGCCGCCGGGCAAGACGCCCATCACCGCATTGGTGCCCAGGATGCCGTTGGCAACTTCATGCTGCGTGCCGTCGCCGCCATAACCGGCCACCAGATCGGCCCCGGCTAAAGCTGCCGCCCGCGCCTGTTCGGTGGCGTCGCCGTACTTTTGGGTGACGCTGATGTTCCAGTCCACGTCATATTGGCGGAAGACGTCATTCAACGTGTTGAGAATGGGTTCATCCTTACCCGCCGCCGGGTTGATGACCACGTGTATTTTTTTGTAGGGTGCTTCTATCATGGTTTGACCTCCTTACGTAAATGCCCCGTTCTTACACCTTTTTGGTACTGCGATACAGGGCAGCGTGGCCTTATATTCCTAAATTGAGAACAGTGTATGTGATCCCTGATTGTGCAATAGACGGTTCATTGGGTCAAGAAAACATATGAAGGAGAATAAAATGGCAAAAAAACAATTGGTACTCGCGTTCTTTGCAGATGAGACGGCGGCAGACACGGCCGTGTCCGAGATCAAACAGTGGGATAAAGCCAGCAAGGAAATTAAGCTCGGCTCTATCGCCATTCTCGTCAAAGACGAAAACGGCAAGATTAAGACCCAGAAATTGGGCGCCCGCCATACAAAGACCGGCGTGGCCGGTGGTGTGTTGGCCGCTGTCCTGTCCGGCGGCGTTACCCTGTTGGCCGGCGTGGTAGTCGGCGGCATTACCGGTGGCTTTTTTCGCAAGGGGTTGGGGCTGTCCAAAGAAGACCTGGAACGGATTGGCGGTGAATTAGACAACGGCCGTGCCGCTGTCTGTATTCTGGCGGCCACTGACGAAGCCGAAGCCGTTGCCGCCAAACTAACGGAATTGGGCGGCGAAGCGGAAACCCACGAAGTCACGGAAGAAGCGGTAGAAGAAGCGGCTACGGCCGTGGAAGAAGCTGCTGAGGTCGGGGAATCGTCGGAAGGTTAAGTGGTTAAGAGATCGAGAGATTAAGAGATTGGGAGATTCAATCTCCAATCTCTAATCTCCAATCTCGACAGGAGGTAATAAAAATGAGACAAAATAACGCAGGTTGTATAACAGGGTTCATCACCGGTTTTTCGCGCATCATGTTGCTGATGTTCTGGATTGCCCGGCCCAATGTCATGGACGCTATGTTCGGCGGGTTCCTGGTACCTTGCCTGGGCTTTCTGTTCCTGCCCTTCACCACGCTGATGTACGTGCTGCTGCAATCGTCGGCCGTCGGCGGCATTTCCGGGCTGGATTGGCTGTGGCTGTTCCTCGCCGCCCTGATGGACCTGGCCAGCCTGGGCGGCGCCGCTTATTCCAATCGGGACCGCATCCCGGCTGGCTATCCTGGCTCAACGCCGCAAGGATAACAACCATACAGGGAGAAACACCATGAGCAAAGAATCAAATATCGTCATTATTGCCGGCTACCAAGATATAGGATTGGCCGGACAAAACTTTGAGGCGCTGGTGCAGCTCGCCAGGAATAAAACCATCCAAACCGAAGGCATGATCCTGGTGCAGAAGGACCTGGACGGTAAGATTACGGTCAACGAGACCGGCGACCACCTGGGCCGCAAGGGTGTGGAATGGGGCGGCGGCGTTGGCCTGCTGGTGGGCCTGGTGGCCCCGGCTTTGCTGGCGCCGGTGGTGTTGGGCGCGGCTGCCGGCGGCTTGATCGGCCGCTTTGCCAAACACAAGGTTGAAAGCGGCATTGAGAGCGGGCTGGGCGAGAAGCTCAAGCCGGGCCGGGCGGCGATTCTGGCGATTGTGCGTGAGCAGGATCGCCTGGCGGCCGAGCAGGCGCTGCCCGACTCGCCGGCCAAATCGGTGGCCACCATTGACGACGCGGGTCTCAAGGGCGCGCTGGCGGAAGCGGCGGGCAAGTTCAACCCCGACCGCACTGTGCTGCCCATTCCCGACCGCAAGTTTGGCGGCGCGCTTGCCCGCACTATGGACGAGGCGGTGGCCGACTGGAGCTTCATTCCCGGCCCGCAGCCCCCCGAAAACGCGCCGAACGTCCTCATTGTCCTCATTGACGATGCCGGTTTCGGCGGCCCGGACACGTTCGGTGGCGAAATCCGCACGCCGGCTCTGACGCGGGTGGCGGAGATGGGGGTGACGTACAATGCGTTCCACGTCACGGCCGTATGCTCACCCACCCGCGCCGCTCTCCTCACTGGCCGCAACCACCACCGCGTGGGCATGGGCGGCATCGCCGAATTCCCTGGCCCGTTCCCCGGCTACACCGGCACCCGACCGCGCAGTTGCACCGCGTTGCCCCGCATCCTGAAGGAAAACGGCTACATCACCGGCGGTTTTGGCAAATGGCACATGACCCCTGGCCGCGAGATGGGCCCCGCCGGCCCCTTTGAACATTGGCCGTCGGCCTGGGGTTTTGATAAGTGGTGGGGTTTCCTGACCGGCGCCGCCGGCCAGTACGACCCCGTCATCACCCAGGATAACTCCGTACTCGGCGTTCCTGAAGGCAAAGACGGCAAACTCTACTACTTCCCCGACGACATCACCGACAAGGCCGTCGAATGGCTGCACGGCGTCCGCGCCCACGACGCCAACAAGCCGTGGTTCATGTACTACTCAACGGGCGCTACCCACGCGCCGCACCACGTAGCCAAAGAGTGGGCGGACAGATACAAGGGGCAGTTCGACGATGGGTGGGACAAGTACCGTGAGCGAACTCTGGAACGCCAGAAGAAATTGGGCATCGTGCCGCCAGACACCGAATTAGCCCCGCGTCCCGATCCTTATCCGGCCTGGGACACCCTCAGCGACGCCGAGAAGAAGCTCTACGCCCGCCAGATGGAGGTCTTTGCCGGCTTTTCGGAAGTGACCGACTGGAACGTCGGCCGCCTGCTCGACGCCATCGAGGAGATGGGCGAGATGGACAACACGCTGATCATCTACATTTGGGGCGACAACGGCGCCAGCATGGAAGGTACCACCACCGGCTCCTTCAACGAGACGACCTTCTTCAACGGCATCGTGTTAAACGCCGAGCAGCAGTTGGCCCTCATTGACAAATGGGGCGGCATTGAGGAGCTGGGCGGCGAGTACACCGCGCCCCACTTCGCCGCGGCCTGGGCGCACGCCCAGAACACCCCCTTCCGCTGGGGCAAGCAGATGGCCAGCCACCTGGGTGGCACGCGCGACCCTATGGTCATCGCCTGGCCGCGCCGCATCAAACACGATACCCAGATGCGCAGCCAGTTCACCCATTGTATTGACGTGGCCCCCGCCGTGCTGGAACTGATCGGCATTCCGGAGCCAAAAGTGGTGGATGGCATTGAGCAAGAGCCGATGGACGGGGTGAGTTTTGCCTACACATTGGCAAACCCCCAGGCTGCTGAACGGCACACAGTGCAATACTTTGAGATGTACGGCAGCCGCGCCATTTACAAGGAAGGCTGGTGGGCCTGCGCCCGGCTGGACAAGCTGCCGTGGGACTTTGCGCCAGCGACGCTGGCCCGCTTCAAGCCGGGCAGTGGCTACAATCCCAACGATGATCCCTGGGAACTGTACTACCTGCCGGACGACTTTAGCCAGGCCAGGAATATCGCCGCGGAACACCCGGAAAAGCTGGTGGAACTGAAGGAGTTGTTCTGGCAGGAGATGGAGCGTAACCGGGCGCTGCCGTTGTTGGGGGGCCTGGCCGCGTTCTTCGGCATCTTGCCGCCGATGCCGACAGTGACACGCTTCACCTTTGCCGGCGATGTGCAGAATGTGTCTACGGCCGTGATCCCGCGCATCTACGGCCGTTCCTACGCCATTGAAGCGGAGATGGAAGTGCCCGCAGGTGGAGCCGAGGGCGTGTTGTGCGCCTTCGCCGACTTCATCGGCGGCTTCGCGCTGTGGGTAGACAGGCAGGGACACCTGGTTCACACCTATCAATTCCTGGGCATAGAGACCTACAAGCAGGTCTCCACTGAGCCGCTCCCGACCGGTGACGTGAGCGTGAAGATGCTCTTTGAGATTGATGAACCAAAGCCGGGTTCCGGCGGCAGCGTCACGCTCTGGGCCAATGGCCGGCAGATTGGCGAAGGGCGGTTGGACAATACCTGCGCTATGCTGTTCACCACCTACGCCGGCATGGACATGGGGCGCGACAATGGCGGCGTGGTAGACCTGGAATACGAGGACAAAGCGCCATACGCCTTTACCGGCAAGCTGAAAAAGGTGGTCTTCGACCTGAAGCCGGCGCACGCGGAAGCCGAACAGGCGCTGCACGAACACACGATGATCCACGCGGTTGCGGCCGGCGCGGCCGGGTAAGTCTGTATTGCCCGGCGCGGGGCTGGGATTCCCTCGTCGGGCTTATGTATATGGCCTGTTGGGTTTTTGTGGATACAGGGCAGCGCCGCTATCATCAGGGTGGCGCTGCCCTGCTGACAGGTTTCACCCTGCCTTTACCCAATCTGCTAAGGAGGAAATAAACTGATGACCCAACAAACAGAACAGTCCACCAGAGAAGAAAACCAGGCCACAGAAGAGGAAGCGGCTGGCAAAGAACTCAAAAGTACCGGATATGAGTTATTTATCCTGCTGCTTTCGCTGGTCTCTGTCTTTAACCTGGTCGTTGACTGGATCAACTTTGTCTATCCCATTTCCGAGTTGACGTTGGGGGTCATACGGATTATCAACGCCATCGTGACGGTGTTTTTTCTGTTTGACTTTTCCTATCGTATCCTGACGACCTCTTCAAAATCACACTACTTTTTCCGAAATTGGGGCTGGGCCGATTTGTTGGCCTGTGTGCCCCAACTGCGCATCTTCCGCGTTTTTCGCATCTTCCGGGCGGTGCGGCTAATGCGGATTTTTGGCGTGAAGAATATGATCAATGAGATTGTCAATAATCGGGCCGGTATTGCTCTGTTCATCACCGTATTCAGTATCATTGTGATTGCTGAGATTGTGGGTATTTACGTGTTGAAAGTGGAATCCCAGGCGCCAAACGGCAACATCACCTCCTCTGGCGACGCGGTGTGGTGGGTGCTGGTGACGATGACGACGGTGGGCTATGGCGACCGGTTCCCGGTGACACCGCAGGGGCGGACGATGGCGGTGTTTGTGATGCTCTCCGGTGTGGCCCTCATTGGTGTGTTAGCCAGCTTCCTGTCTAACTTTTTCCTGTCGCCGCCCAAAAAGGAAGAGGTGGAGTATCCGGTCACAGATCCCCGGGCGAAGCTGGCGGAATTGAAATCGCTGCTGGCGGAACAGCAGGCGGCCCAGGCAACGCTGGTAGAGAAGATTGGTGAATTGGAAGAGATGTTGTGATGGTGGCTAGTGGCTGGTACGAGCAACTAACAATCACCCACCAGCCGCTATTTATGAAGGAGGAAAATGGATGACTAAGGAAACGAGTACGCTTGCTGCCGGGACAGATGCTCTGTCAGAGGCACCAGACAAAGCCGGGTTGGTGCTGGCAACGTTGATTATTGTGGCAGCCGTAGCCAATCTGCCGCTGGCGATGGCCAATGTGGCTCTGCCCTCTATTAGTGCCTATTTTGACGCTTCGCAAACGCAGTTGAATCTGGTGGCGGTCTCCTATTCGCTGGGGCTGGCCTGTTCGGTATTGTGGTTAGGGGCGTTAGGGGATCGGTACGGCCGTAAACAAATGGCCGTTTTGGGCGTTGGTCTGGCCGTGCCCGCCGCCCTCATTTGTGGCTTTGCCCCCACCATCGAGGTGCTCATCTTCGGCCGTCTCTTTGGCGGCTTTGCGGCAGGCATGGCTTACCCCACCACCCTGGCTTTGATTGCCGCATTGTGGGGGCCAGGGCCGGGACGCACCCGTTCCATCGCTTTATGGGCAGCCATCGGCGGCGCGATTAGCGCCAGTGGCCCGTTATTGTCCGGGTTGTTATTGGAGCAATTCCCCTGGAACTCCGTCTTTTTCGTGGTGCTGCCCATTGCTGTTGTCGCCCTCTTTATGGCCTTGAAATATCTGCCCTCACACGTGAACGAGACAACGGAGACGGTGGATAATATCGGCGGTATTCTTTCCGTCGTGCTGGTGGGGGCGTTTGTGCTGGCGATCAATTTTGCGCCGGTCGCCAGTATGCGGACGCTGGTGTGGGGGTTGCTGGCGGTCACGGCCGTCACCCTCATTCTCTTTGTCGCCCGGCAGCAGCGTGCGGAAAACCCGTTGTACGACCTGAAAGTGGCGGCGCGCCCCACCTTTTGGGTGGCGGCCGTCGGCGGCATCATCGTCTTTGGCGCGCTCATGGGGGCTATGTTCATCGGCCAACAGTTCCTGCAAAACGTGTTAGGTTACTCCACAATTGATGCGGGGCTGGCAATTCTGCCCGCCGCCTTTTTTATGATCATTGTTGCCCCGCGTTCGGCCGTCTTGGTGGAATCACACGGCGCGCGTTTCACCCTGCTCGCCGGATACCTGTTTGTTCTGCTTGGTTTCATCACCATGCTGCTATTGTGGAACGAAGGCATCCCCTATTGGATGGTAGGGCTGGGGTATGCCTTTGTGGGTGCGGGTGTGGGGTTGGCGGGAACACCCGCCTCACGTTCGCTGACGGCTTCGGTGCCGGTGACGCGGGTGGGCATGGCTTCCGGCACGGCCGATTTACAGCGGGATTTGGGTGGGGCATTGTTTCAATCATTGTTGGGCGCTGTGCTGGTGGCCGGTTACGCCGCATCTATGGCCGCAGCCCTGGCCGCGTATCCTGATCCCACTCAAATTCCCAGCGATGTCACGAACAGCCTGGAGATGTCTTATGCGGGCGCGCAGGCGATGGCCGCGCAATATCCAGAGTATGCTGACCAGATTACGGCCGCTGCCAAAACCGCTTTCCTGGCCGGCGACCAGTACGCTTATATTGCCGGTATTGTGGCCGTGCTGATTGGCGCGGCGCTGGTCTTTTTCTTCTTCCCCAGGCGTGAGGCAGAAAAGCAGCTACTGGCAGATTATCATGCGCAGGACATGGCGGCTACGGCCGTGTCAGACAATTAGAGAGCAAATTCATTATTGACCATTCGCAACAGGAGAATAATATGACATACCAGATTGACCCACAGGAAGCATTTGATATTGGCATTGAAGCCTACATCTATCTTTATCCATTGATCACAATGGATGTGACCCGGCGGGTAATGACCAACGTACCAGCCAACGCCGTTCCCGGCATGGGGCCGGCCGGCGCCTTTTACCACATGCGTGCCTTTCCCGATGCTAACTTCAAGGCAGTCGTGCGGCCAAACTTTGATACCCTCTATTCATCGGCCTGGCTAGACCTGACCCGTGAGCCGGTCATCGTGTCTGTGCCCGATACACAGGGTCGCTATTATCTGCTGCCCATTTTAGATATGTGGACAGACGCTTTTGCTGTGCCGGGGACACGCACATCCGGCAACGACGCCGGTCATTTTGCCATTGTGCGGGAAGGGTGGACGGGGACATTGCCGGAAGGTGTGCAGAAGATTGAGTCGCCTACACCTTATGTCTGGGTTATTGGGCGCACACAAACCAATGGGCCGGCTGACTATACGGCCGTGCATCAGCTACAAGACAACTACCTGCTCACCCCCCTCTCCCAATGGCCCAATCCACCACAACCGCCTGTCTTTTCGCCCGACCCATCGGTGGATATGAAAACGCCGCCGCTATACCAGGTTCACAACATGTCCGCCCAAACCTATTTTACTTATGGGGCGGAATTGATGAAGCTGCATCCCCCCCACAAAACAGACTGGTCGCAAATTGCCCGGCGGCGGCGGGTGGGCTTGCGTGCCGGTGAACTGTTTGCGTGGGAGAAGTTGTCGCCGGCCGTACAGGAGGCTTTAAATGCGGCTCCGGCGGCGGCAATCAAGATGATGGAAGCCAAATTACCGACGATGGCTAAAGTTGTCAACGGCTGGCAGATGAATACGGACACGATGGGGGTCTATGGCGATTATTACCTGAAACGAGCCATCGTCACCATGGTTGGCCTGGGCGCGAACCAGGCGGTGGATGCCATTTACCCGCTCAGTGTCGTTGATGCCGACGGCCGTCCCTATGATGGCGCACATCAATACGTGCTGCACTTTGAAAAAGAGGAACTCCCCCCTGCGGCCGCGTTTTGGTCCATCACCATGTATGATCATGAAGGTTTTCAATGTGCAAACGAGATCAACCGTTTTGCCATTGGCGACCGCGACAATCTCACATTCAATGCCGATGGCTCATTGGACATTTACCTGCAACATGAGCATCCGGGAAATGAGCGGCTCTCAAACTGGCTGCCCTCTCCGGCCGGGGCGTGGAATGTGTGTATGCGGCTCTACGCTCCCCGTCCCCAGGCATTGGATGGCAGATGGAATCCACCGGCGGTTAAGCGGGTAGAGTAAAATCGTCTCTAAACCACACGATTTATACGGCCGTATGGACGCACCAGGTTCAATTGATCAGGAGAGTAGTGATGGCAGAAGACCCAAAAAAAGCAGCAGAAAGTGTGACCTCTGCGGAGGATACAAAATCACCGCGCACAGGTATTGTCCCCAATATCATCTCCGGGCTGGCGACGGGACTGTTCAGTATTCCTGAAGGCATGGCCTATGCCCAGTTAGCGGGCGTCAATCCGGTTTATGGTCTTTATTCCGGCATCGTGGCCACCATGGCGGCTTCGTTGAGTACGGGTACTGTTTTGATGATGAGCACCCTCACCAGTGCCATTGCTCTGGCCACGGCCAGTGTGCTGCAAAACGCCAACATTCAAGATAGCCAGATGCCCCAGGCATTGTTCACCATCACCTTTCTGGTGGGGGCGATCATGTTTGTGCTGGGCATTTTGCGGCTGGGCAGCATTGTGAACTTTGTCTCCAACGCGGTGATGACCGGTTTTGTGGCCGGGGCGTCGCTGCTCATTATTCTGGGGCAAGAACATCACCTGACGGGTTACAACCCCACCGGCGCGGATCAATGGGAGAAAACGGTGAACTGGCTGCAAAATATTGACCAATGGGATTTGACAACGGTCGGTATATCGGTGGCGGTGATCATTTTTATGGTGGGGTTGAAGCAGGTACGGCCGTTAGAAAAATTTGCGCCCATCATCGTCCTGGTCGTCGCCACCATTGTCGTGAAACTGCTGAATATCCAGACAGAACTGGTGGGGGATATTGCCACCATTCCCAACAGCCTGCCCGCCTTTATGCTGCCGAATTTCAGCCTGATCCCCCAATTAGCGTTGGGGGCGGCGTCGGTGGCGTTGGTGGCGTTGGCCCAGGGAGCGGGCATCAGCACGGCCGTGCCCAACCCCGATGGCAGCAAAGCCAGCCAATCCCGTGACTTCATCGGCGAGGGGCTGGGCAACCTGGCAGGCAGCTTTTTCCAATCTATGGGTACAGGCGGCTCCCTTTCGCGCACGGGTATCAGCGTGGGGGCGGGGGCGAACGGCCGTTTGGGTGGCGTTTTTGCCGGGCTATGGCTGGGGCTGATTGTGCTGCTCTTTGGCAGCACGGCCGAACTGGTGCCCCTGGCCGTGATCGGCGGCATGTTAACCGTTGTCGGCGTGGAATTGATTATGGCGCGGGTGCCCAATGCCCGGTTGGTGCTGCGCACCGGGGCGACCGGCCCCATTGTGGCTATGGCCATCACCTTTTTCTCGGCGCTGTTCATTCCCCTGCAATACACCATCTTCCTGGGGGCGCTGTTATCTGTGCTGCTGTATGTGGTGGCTTCGGCCAGCAAGCTGCGCTTGCAGGAAGCGGTGCGGCTGGACGATGGCGGCTGGGAGATGCAGGACGCGCCGAAAGAGTTAAAATCCAATCAGGCAACGGTGCTGGTGGTGCAAGGGCTGGATTTCTTCGCCGAAGTACCGGTATTGGATGACCAGATGCCCACGCCGCATGGTGTGCATGGCGCGGTGGTCATCCTGGTCTTGCGTGATATGCAAACCCTGACGAGTACCGGCATTAAGTGGCTGGAACGGTATGCAAAAGAGCTTCAGAACAATGGCAGTTTGTTTATCCTGGCCGACATCAATCCGCCTGTACTACACGCTTTGCACACCAGCGGGGCGCTGGCGGCGATTGGCGAACAAAACGTTTTCCCGGCGACGACGCGGGTATTAGCGGCCGAAGAAACGGCCTGGGAAGCAGCTCAGGAGTGGCTGCAAGCGCGTAGAATAGGAGATTGAGAGATTGATTAGGAGATAATGCAATCTCCTAATCTCAAAAATTCAGGCTATGACCGAAACCCCGACGGAACAACCACCAATCAAATCAGGTACACCTGTTTCTTTCTGGGTGACGCTGGCGCGGGCGGTGCTGGCGTCGGCGTTGGGGCTGGCGATCCTTTTTTACCCGGATAAGACACGGCCGTTGCTGGTGAACTTCATCGGCATGTTCTGGCTAGTGGGGGGCATCATGAACCTGCGTTGGGGCATCACCGGCGAACGCGCCCGTCGCCCTTCGGTGGCTGCCGGTCTGATCGGCGTTTTGGCCGGGCTGCTGGTCTTGGGCCGGTTTCTGATCAGCAATCTGGTGCATGAGACGGCCGTTGTGCTGCTGCTGGGCGCCGTGATTGTGCTGACAGGGCTGGTGCATGTGTTTGAAGGTTTTATGGTGGGGGCGGACTATCAGCGGCAGCGGTCGTGGCTGAGTACGCTGCTAGGTCTATTGGAGATCCTCCTGGGGGTGGCGGTGCTGGTGTGGCGGCAAAATTTCGGGCCGGTTTTTTACGGGGTGGTGACGGTCTGGGCATTTCTGGGCGCGGTGGTGCTGCTGCGGGAGGCGTTGGTGAAGAGGAGGCGTCGCTAAGAAGTTCAACTTCTTCTGAGAAGTTGAACTTCTTAAACGGGATCACAATGAATCAACACTTGACAGGCTCATCTCCGCCATGTTCAAATTACCAACATAAATCTTGTCAAAATGGAACTGCAAGTATTTTCTGTTCAAGCCATGCTCCCGCTTTAGTTTAAGCTGAAAAGCGCCAACCATATCACTTGAGTCAGGCGCAACTATTCTCAAGTCCAATGGATTAACGGCGATAACGCCTAAATCCATCATACAGTGATGCGTTGGGCATAAAGCCACGATATTGCTTGAATGGTCTGGTCCTCTAAACCGTTTCCCAAGTGGTTGTACATGATGTGCTTCACAATACCATTTGCTTTTCAATTGGGGAGCATAGATGGCCAGGTCACATATCTGGCAATGGTATTGGTACAGTTCTTTAACAATCCTGCTTTGTGCTGTATCACGTACCACTCTCACCACCTTGCCGATTTTTCGCTCTGGTGATGGTAAACTATCTGGAACATAAACGGCTTCATCGGCATATTCTTCTTCTATTTCTGGACTGTGCCAGATTTGTTCAAAACGATGTAACTGGTTGGTGACGTCCAGATGACTTTGAATTTTGGCGATACCAAGAAAAGCACGCTGTTCTTCAAAGCGTATATAAACATCCCAACCCTGATCGTTCCGGTTAGGCGGAATTTGCGTGGTCAGCGCCATGACTTCACCAAAAGGAACAAAGTAACGGCCGTAGCCGCCACACAGCAATACCAGCCAGGTGTGTCCGTTTCGCCAGTTTACTGCTCGTTCATACCGCGTCCTGGAAAGAGAAAACCAGTAATAACCACGCCTCTTAAAGTAGGCTTTTGAACTGAAGACGACTACCATCAATTCACGGCCGTCTACAACAAACACACCTTCGCCTATTTCCTCAACTTCACCGTATTTTTCTAAGGAATCAACCAATTGTTGTATAGCCGTTTTGCTTTCAGGGGTCCTGCCTGAATGTTTGACTTTCAATTCATCCTCCTTAAATAACGTAACCATCGGTTGATGGCGTTATACCTCGGAATTGTAGTTTGGCCACCCAGGTTGGGCAAAACGGCCGTGTCTGATAAAATGTTACCATGTAGTAATGGATTAGTCGCTAATCAGGTGACTTCAGGTGACAACTGGTGCTAAATGCCAAACACGGCCGTAACGTCCTATTTCTTAAATACCAAACTGTATCGTCCTACTCTACCAGAAGATTATATTGTCCGCCCGCAGTTACTCACCAGACTGGACGATATTTTGCATCGCCCGCTCACGTTGCTCACAGCCCCTGCCGGCTATGGCAAAACAACCCTGTTAAGTGCCTGGATCGATCAGGCCACTGTGCCCTGCGCCTGGGTTTCGCTCGATGAAGGGGATAATGATCTGGTCGGATTTCTGGGTTATTTCATTGCCGCCGTCCGCTCTGTATTCCCCGACTTTGGCGAACAACTGCTGGCGTTTATGCAAGCGGCCGCGCTGCCCTCACTGCCGGTGATCAATCTTTATCTGGTGAATGAGCTAGACCAGCTAACAGAACCTTTTGTGCTGGCGCTGGATGATTACCACATGGTCACCAATCCAGACATTCACCAGGTATTGGCTGATTTGCTCCATTTTCCACCAGAGCAATGCCATCTGGTTCTGCTGACCCGCCACGATCCCCCGCTGCCCCTGGCCCGGCTGCGGGCACAGCGGCAGGTGACTGAAATACGGGTCAATGACCTGCGTTTTTCCCACACCGAAGTCGCCGCTTTTGCCGCTCTGACCCTGCCCACCACGCCGGATAAAGAGACCATCTCCATTCTGGCGGACAAGACAGAGGGGTGGGCCGTGGGGCTGCGTCTGGCCATCCTGGCCATTCGCCGCTGGGGCATTGCCGACCAGCAACCGGCCATTTTGCAGGTGGAAAACCGGTATGTGGCGGAGTATCTGGTGAATGAAGTATTGGCGCGGCAGCCAACGGCCGTGCGTGATTTTTTACTAAAAACCTCTATTCTGGATCGTTTTTGTGCGCCGCTTTGTGCCGCCGTGATGGAGACGCCTCTATCTGATTTGCCCGCAATAGAAAGGCTAGAACGGGAAGGATTATTCATTGAATCGCTGGACAGCCAAAATCAGTGGTATCGTTACCACCAGCTTTTCCGGCAGTTATTACGCCATCGCCTGGAAGAACAACTACCGGCAGCGGAAGTGGCCGCCTTGCACAAACGCGCCGGTATCTGGCTGGCGGCCAACGGCTTGGTGGAAGACGCCATAGACCACGCCTTGACTGGCGGCGATGTGCCGGCAGCCATCAACTTTCTGATGGCGCATAGTGTCACGCTGCTGAACAAGGAGCGCTGGCTACTCCTGGAAAGTTACCTGCAAAAGTTCTCCGAATCTACTCTCCGCGACGACCCCCGCTTGCTGCTGCTGCTGGCCTGGCTGAGTCTGGCCCGCTGGCAGTTAGACCGGCTAGAAACCATCCGGCAGCAATTGGCCGGGTATTTGGAAACGGCTTCGTTATCTCCGGCAGACTCTCTTTTTCTGCAAAGTTCGTATCATCTTTTTACCGCTATCAAGCACAACTGGGCTGCCAATTCTGAAGAGGCCCTGTTTCATCTCCGCGCCGCTTTGGCGGCGGCTGCGCCTGACTGGACGATGTTCAATGGCTTTGTCTGGCTGCATCTGGGCGTGGCGGCAACCCATATGGCCGGGGAACAAGATGCACTGGCGGCGCTGGCTAAGGCGCAAATGACGGGCTGGCTGGAATCCGTTGACAGCCGGGCGCGTAAGCAACTGGCAGTCTGTTTTATTTATGTACTGTCTGCCGATTTACCCAATCTGCGGCAGGCGGCCACATACGGCATTCAGTTGGCCGAAAGTGAGAAGCTGTTCTCCACCGGCAGCACGCTGCGCCTGATGGCGGGCAGCGTCTGTTACCAGCAAAATGATCTAGAGGCGGCGGCGGCGCATTTTACGGCCGTACTCGACATGCGTTATGTGGCGCATCCCGTGTATTGGGTGATGGCGACTATCAATCAGGCAATGGTGTACCTGGCGCAAAATCAGGCAGAGGCGGCATGGCAGGTGGTGGAATCGGCCGAACAATACTGCCTGGAGATGGAGATCGCTTCCCTGCTTTTCACCCTGAAAGCGTTTGAAGCGGAACTGGCGCTGCGGCAGGGCGATCTGGAGCAGGCGGCCCATTGGGCCGTGCTGGTAGACCCCACGGCATTATCCAAAACCATGCCCTTTATCTATCAACCGCAAATGACGTGGCCCAGGATACTGATTGCCCAAAACACAACCGCCAGCCACCAGCGGGCAGAAGCCGAACTGGCGCGACTTTACGAAATTGTCACCAGCATGCACAACATTCGTTATCAAATTGAAGTGCTGGCAATGCAGGCTTTACTTTACCAGGCGCAAGACAATCTGCGCGCCGCCGAAACTGCCCTGGTGCAGGCGCTGCGGCTGGCGCAGCCCGGCGGTTTCATCCGCCTGTTTGTAGACCTGGGGCCACAGACTGCCGTTTTGCTCAAACGGTTAGCGGCTCAGGGAATTGCCCCCACCTATGTCCGGCAGATTTTGGACGCTTTCCCGAAGAGCGGTAATGGGGTACGGCCGTTTCTGTCCCCACCCCTCATCGAATCATTAACCGACCGCGAAATAGACGTCTTGCGCCTGCTGGCGCGGCGCCTGAGCAACAAAGAGATTGCCGATATCCTTTACATTGCCCCAGAAACCGTCAAGCGGCATACGATCAACATCTACCAGAAACTGGCCGTGGGAAATCGCCGCCAGGCAGTGAGCAAAGCAACGGAATTAGGACTGCTCATGGATGTGATGCGTGAAACGTAATGCGTGAAGCCCCTCTGGTCACGCATCACGCATCACGTTTCACACCTGACCACACAAAGTCCAATACCCCTACTCCCCCACTCCCCTAAACCAGTACACCCTTTTTACACCCTTTCGGGGCTATTGGCTGCCGGGCCGGTGGCCTATTCTTCTATTCATGCCCAGAAGTTCAACTTCTTAGAGAAGTTGAACTTCTAAAGAGGATAGGAGACAGGGGATGAGTACATTGCTGGTTTTTGCTTTTGATAATGAAACCGGCGCACCAGAAATGGTCGGGCATATTCAGGCGTTACAGCGACAGCAGCTT
>JAHBVI010000122.1 GCA_019637635.1 Anaerolineae bacterium | reverse complement strand
GTTAAAAGAGGACATATTGCAAAACTGCCTGTCGTTTTGGGAGAAGTTCAACAAAGACAAGAAATAACTGTTTTGGTGGAGCAAATGCTAGAGCTGCACAAACGGCTGGCAGCCGCGCACACCGGCCACGAAAAGTCTTTGCTGCAACGCCAAATCACCACCACCGACGCCCACATTGACCAGCTTGTCTACCAACTCTACGCCCTCACCCCCGCCGAAATCGCCATCGTGGAAGGGTCTTAAACCTCCCGGAGCTTCAGAAGCTCCGGGAGGTTGGGTGGCCTTATCTCCCCCCTCCGTATAATGCCGGATAGGACACGGCCGTGCTGCTGACACCCACATTGACCAACCTGCCTACCAGTTATATGATCTTGCAACCTCCCGGAGCTTCCAAAGCTCCGGGAGGTTTGCAGGTTAACCTTGAAATGGAGAAAAAACATATGTCTCTGGATCAATCATTTATCGAACTGAATCACGCATCCACGGAACGAATGCGCGCCCTGGCAGCCCGGCTGACGGATGCGGAAATGCAGCATCCCGTCGGGGAACATTGGACGGTGGGCATTGTGTATGCCCACATCGCCTGGTGGGATCGGCGGGTGATGTACGTGCTGGACATGACGGAAAAGAATGGGGCGTTGTTTGTGCCGGAGATTGATATTTTTGTGAACGACCTCTCCCTGCCATTGTGGGCGGCCGTGCCGCCGCGGGAGGCAGTGCGGATTGCGCTGGACACGGCCGTGACCCTGGACGCCCGCCTGGAAAATTACGACCCCACCCTGCTGGAAGAAATTTACACCTACCAAAAACGGTGGGTCGTCCGCGCCCTGCACCGGAATGAGCATCTGGATGAGGCAGAGGCGGCGCTGCGGGGATGAGCGGGTGACAAGGTGATGGGGTGACAAGGTGATAGGGTGAAAAACGTCGCGCTTCTTATTGTGATTTTGTTAGTTGGGTTGGTGATGGCGGCTTGCCAGACGACGGAGACGCCGCCAGCGGCCACGCCTTGTGGGGTGAATACGGCCGTCACGGTAACACTGCTCGACGAAACCAACATTCGGCTGGACGGGGTGCAGGTGAGCTACCGGGTGAATGGCGGGGAATGGGCGGCGTATCCAGAGAGGGTGAACGGCCGTGTCACCCTGACCGGCATCACAGGCACTTACCAGATTCGGGCACAAAAGCCCGGCTACCGCACGTCCGAAACCATCGTGCCGTTGGCCGCTTTCTCCTGCGAAGGAGAACCGGCACAGACGACGATGATTCTGCCTCCCGCCCAATGCCCCGTTACGCCACACCCCCTGCTTATTCAACTGCCACCCGCCGGCACACCCCAACTGTACGCTGCGGCGGCCAACCCCCGTACAGGCGGGGATCGTGAGCGCGCCCTCACCTGCCAGGAACAAGACGATCACGGCTGCCGGCAATATGCCCTGCCCCTGCAACAGGGTGATCTGGGCAACTTTTCGCTGGAAATCGAAGGGCTGCCAGGCATTGGTGATATGGAGGTAGTAGACGGCGCGGTCTCGTATGCCGCCGCGCCATACGACCTGACCTTGAGCCAGGGCAACCGGCAGCAAACCTTTGATCTGGCAGCGGCAGAATCGGCCACGCTCACGCTGCCGGTGGAACGGGATGAAGTGGGCTGCCCGTTGGTGGATTTAACGGCCGTGACCCTCACCACCACCTCCGCCTACCCCGAACCCGGCGTATACCTGGCTGGCAATCTGCTGATGACCGACCTGAGCGCCGAAGTCTGCCAGCAAACACCCGTCCTCAGCGACATCACCTTCATTATGAAACTGCCGCCCGGCACGCGCCTGGAAGACGCACAGATGATTTATTGGCGCGATGAAGCGTGGGTAACAGGAGAATGTCGCCTGGAAGACGGCCAATATCTTTGCACCGCCCAACTGCCCAACCCCCTCGTCAACCAGACCTATTCCGTGCGCGCCGTCGTCAACGGCCAGGAATACATCGGCACACAGCTTCCTTTTAGCAATATGTGTATGGTATTTTCGGGAGGAGATTAGAGATTGGAGATTGGAGCTAATAATCTCCAATCTCTAATCTCCAATCTCACAACAGCTTCTTTGCCCCCAACCAAAGTGAGACTATAATCCCAATGGATGCAGTGCGTCATTTATCCGCTGAAGTTGTGAAGGAGAGAAAAACTCATGCGACTGGGGAAAGATTTACTCAATAAACCGATCTATTCCGTGTTAGACGGCCGTAACCTCGGCGCCGTCAAAGATATTTACCTTAACAACGACCTCACCGCCATAACCGGCATCTTCACCGGGCAAGAAGGCATGATCCGGCGCAAAACCTACCTCATTCCCCGCGCCGGCGTCGTCGTCTTTGGCATAGACGCCATCCTGGTTAAAAACCCCGATGTCATTGCCGAAGAAGCCGAAGTTGAAGAAGCCACTACCTGGGTGCGCCTGAGCAAACTGCGCGGCCGCGGCGTAGACACCCCCAACGGCACCAAAGTCGCCAACATCGGCGACATTGTCATTGGCGAAGAAGGGGACATTGCCGGGTTCACCCTGGCCAAAGTCCACGTAGATGGCCCCATCGCCGACAAAGGCGCCATTGCCCGCACCACCCTCATAGATACCGGCCACGCCGACGGCATTATGACCATAGACCTGACCCTGGCCGAAACCACCGATCTGGCCACACCCCCGCCGCCCCCGCCGCCACCTGCCAAAGAAGAAGAAGAGACGCCGGAAGAACCAACCTGATCCGCCAAGTAGGGGCGAGGCAGTTGGGGTAACAATGTGCTAAACAAACCGACTGCCTCCCCAACTGCCTCGCCCTTACAACCATTTACAGGAGAAATATCATGGACAGCACAGTCAATTTTGGTCTTACCAAAGAACAGCAAGAAATTCAGCAATTAGCCCGCGAATTTGCCCGCAAAGAAATTGCCCCCCACGCCGAACATTACGACAAAAGCCACGAATACCCCTGGCCCATCATCAAAAAAGCGCAGGAGATGGGGTTTACCTGCCAGAACGTCCCGGAAGAGTATGGTGGCATGGGGTTGAGCCTGCTCGAAGAAGTCGTCGTCCAGGAAGAACTGGCCTGGGGTTGCTCCGGCGTGAGTACGGCCATCGGCGTTAATGGGCTGGCTATCCTGCCCATCCTCATTGCCGGGAATGAAGCCCAGAAAAAAGAATACTGCGGCCGTATGGCCAACGGGCAGATGGCCAGCTACTGCGCCACCGAGCCAGAAGCCGGTTCCGACGTGGCCGGCATCAAAACCACCGCCCGCAAAGAAGGCGACCATTACATCCTCAACGGCAGCAAAACGTTTATCACCGGGGCCACCGTGGCCGACTTCTACACTGTCTTTGCCTACACCGACCCGAACACGCGCTACAACGGCATGAGTTGTTTCATTGTGGATCGCAACTGGGAAGGGGTGAGCGTGGGCAAACCGTTCGACAAGATGGGGCAGCACGCTTCGGACACGGCCGAGGTGGTCTTTGACGACGTGAAAGTGCCCGCCAGCCACCTGCTGGGCAAAGAAGGGGATGGTTTCCTTATCGCTATGAAGGTGTTTGACCGCAGCCGTCCGGGCACGGCCGCCGGGTCGGTGGGTGTGGCGCAGCGGGCGCTGGATGAATGTGTGCGCTACGCCAAAGAGCGCAGCACCTGGGGCCAACCGCTTTACAAACATCAGGTTATCGGCCATATGATTGCCGACATGGCCATTGAAGTAGAAGCGGCGCGGCTGCTGGTGTGGAAATGCGCCTGGGCGTATGATGCCGGTGTCAGCAATACCACGTTGGCCGCTTACGCCAAAGCGTTTGCCGCCGACACGGCCATGAAAGTGGCCACGAATGCGGTGCAGGTGTTCGGTGGGTATGGCTATATGGCCGAGTATCCGGTGGAAAAACTAATGCGCGACGCCAAAATTTTCCAGATTTACGAAGGCACCAGCCAGATTCAGCGCAACATTATTGTGCGCGAATTGTTCCGCAAATAGTTGGGGGCGTAGGGGCGAGGCAGTTGGGAAATACCCGGTCTTGCCACAAAACAATCCGCTCCAACTGCCTCGCCCGTACCAGAGCGCCATTGAGCCGGTTTGGTTCAGTGGCGCTTTTTGGGTTAAAATGCCCTCTTGTTTATGAAAAAGAGGGTATTTTTTGATGATAGATGCTGTTGAACCGGTTATCACGTTTCAGAACGTGAGCAAGCGGTTTGTGTTTTCTAAGGAACGACCGCGCTCTGGTTGGCGCGCCGTGGCTTCGATCTTTGCGCGGCATCAAGATGAAGAGCGCGATCTGTGGGCGGTGCGGGATGTGAGCTTCACGGTGGCGCCGGGCCAATGTTTTGGCATTGTGGGGCGGAATGGGAGCGGCAAAAGCACGGCTTTGAAATTGATTGCCCGGATACTACGGCCGTCTGACGGCCGTATCATTGTGCGTGGCCGGGTCAGCGCCTTGTTGGAACTGGGGGCCGGTTTTCACCCCGATCTGACCGGACGGGAAAACATCTACCTGAATGCCTCGCTGCTGGGGCTGGATGAGGCCACCACCGATGCCCGCTTTGACGACATTGTGGCCTTCTCCGAATTGGGTGAATACATTGAAATGCCCGTCAAACATTACTCGTCCGGCATGTATATGCGGCTGGGCTTTAGCGTGGCCATTCACATGCAGCCCGATATTTTGATTGTGGATGAGATTTTGGCAGTGGGCGACCAGGCATTCCAGACCAAATGTCTGGATGCCATTATGCAAATGCGGCACGACGGCGTGACCATTATCATGGTCAGCCATAACCTGAACGTGATGCGCACCCTCTGTACCCATATGCTGTGGATGGATAAAGGCCGGATGCGGGCGTTGGGACCGGTGGAGGATGTGGCCGCCGAGTATCAGGCGTATGCCTATGAAAAGGAAGCGGCGGCGAGCAGCACGGCCGTTGCCCCCGCGCCGGATTCCTCTGGTGTGGATATTACGGCCGTGCGTTTCCTGGATGCGCAGGGTGAAGCAAACCACGTTTTCCTCACCGGCGAGCCGATGACCATTGAAATGCAATATGTGGCCCATCGGCCGGTGGATAACCCGGAATTTGGGCTGGCGATTTTCCGGCAAGATGGGGTGCATGTGAATGGCCCTAACACCAAATTGGCCGGGCTGGATTTAGGGCGGCTGCATGGGCCGGGGGTGGTGCGGTACCACATCGAGCGGCTGCCGCTGCTGCCCGCCCGGTATGAGGTGACAACGGCCGTGCATGATGGCCAGACCCACTTTTGTTATGCCTATCACCAGCGGGCCTACACCTTTCGCGTGGTGCCCGGCGGCGCCGACGAAATGGATGGGCTGATTGCCATGCCCGCTACCTGGAGCTATGGCACGGCGGAGCAGATGGACTCACCCCAACTGACCGACGCAGCGGCCCCGGCAGTTACGGCCGTGGAGTTAGAACGTGTATGAAACAAATGCAAGCCTTTTTGGTCATCGTCACGGCCGTTATGTTGGCTGCCTTATCATTAAGCAACCATATGCAAGCCGCCCCGGCCACAGCAAATGGCCTGCCCGATTTAGGCTTCATCCACGAATACCCGGTTCCCAACGGACATCCTTTGAACATCGTAGTGGAAACATCCGGGCCACCGGCCCGCGTTTGGTTCACCTTGCCAGATGCCAACGCCATTGGCCGCCTGGTTGTCACCAGCACTGTTGATTATGTTTTCACCACCATAACCGTGCCCACCGCCAACAGCGAACCATATGACCTGGTGTATGATGGGAATGACACCATCTGGTTTACCGAAAATGCGGCCAACAAAATTGGCCGGTTGACGCTGTCCACAACCAGCGTCGGGGAATATGCCATTCCCACCGCCAACAGCGCCCCCACGGGCATTGATCTATCGCCAGACGGCCGTGTCTGGTTCTTAGAACGCGCGGCCAATAAACTGGCTGTTTTCAACCCCAACACCGCCCAGTTTCAGGAATTCCCGTATGAATTGGCCGGGGGCCAACTGGAAGACATTGCCGTTTTGGATAATACCCATATCTGGCTGACCGCGCCGGGACAGAACCGGGTGAGCGAATACCGGGTAGATGTGGATGATTTTGTGAATATCCCCGTTATTTCGGGGCCAGGGGGCACATTGTTCCCGCCGGGTAACGTGGTGGTTGGCAACGGCCGTACCTGGATTTCCGCGCCTTCACAAGATTGGGTCGGCGTTTATGCGCCCGGTACGCTAAGTTTTTGGGAATGGGTTACTACATGGTCAACCGGCGGCCAACCAACCGGACTGGCTTTTAGCAGTCCAGATGGCCTCAGCCATCTCTGGTACGTGGAAACTGCGGGCAACCGCGTGGGCAAATTTGTCACTAACCCTCAAGGACAACTCTCCTACTATTGGGCCACCACATTGCCCACCGCCAACAGCCAGCCACGCAACATCGCCGTGGCCGCCAATCAACATGCCTGGATCAGCCAAACGGGGGCGGGGAAGATTGCTGAATGGCGCCCGCCCACGTCATTTTACCGTTCATATTTACCGGTCGTGTTACGGCCGTAATCCCTGTCCCTTATAGCGTAAGGGTATTGCGTAGGACCCATGTTACTTGCAACATGGTCTTAAGGAAGGAAAATGGTTTTAATGAAACATCAATTGGTACCTGGTCTTTTGTTCACTTTTATTCTGGCAATCATCATCATCTCCTGGCAAATGGGGCAGCAGCAAACAGCCCACGCCGAGCCGGTCAACTCCCACCATGTTTATTTGCCGCTCTCCTACAAAAATCATGATGCATCGCTGGGGCATCCTCTCTTTGGTGTGCAAATGTATGGTGACACCCGGTCGAACAGCCCATATTACAGCTCTCTGGTCAATAGTCAGGCTACCTGGGTGCGGGTACAGGTCAACTGGCGCAGCATAGAGCCGCAGAATGTTTCACCGGCGCAGTATAACTGGAGTTCGGCGGACCAGGCTTTAGGCGCAGCCTACCCCGTTCATGGCGGCTACCAGCTTATTGGTACCATTCATGCAGCCCCGGACTGGGCCGCGCCTGGAAACCGCGCCCCGTTGTACCCCGGTCGACTGCCAGACTTCGCCGAGTTTGTCGGCGCCTTAGTGGAACGCTATGATGGGGATGGCTATAACGACGCGCCCAATTCCCCCATTGTCAGCTATTGGGAATTTTATAATGAGCCGGATGCCAATGATGATTACTTTGAGGCAGGCTGGGGTAATTATGGGCAGCAATACGCTTCCCTGCTGGCCACTGCTCACTCGGCCGTGAAAGCGGCTAACCCGGTGGCGCAGGTGGTCTTTGGTGGCATTGCCTATGATTGGTTTGAGGATCAGAACGGGCCTTTTGTACGCAATTTCCTGGATGATGTCTTGGCAGCCGGTGGTGGTAACTATATTGACGTGATGAATTTTCATGCTTATCCCCATTTTGCCTTCAACTGGACTACGCAGGGGCCTGGGTTGCTGGAAAAAGCGCAAGCAGTACGGGCAAAAATGACGGCGCATGGCATAGGTCACAAACCCATCATCATTACAGAAGCCGGCTGGCATAGTAATAACCCACCCAACAGTCCCAGCAGCCCAGAGATTCAGGCACGCTACGTGGTGGAATTATTCACACAAAGTATGGCTGCCGATATAAAAATTATGATCTGGTGGATGCTGCATGATCCCGGTGGCTTCTATTCAAATAATGGCCTGGTAACAGATGGTGCGAACCCGCAGCCCAAACCGGCATTTTTTGCCTATCGCACGGCCGTAAACCAGTTAAGCACCGCCCACTTTCAATATCGCCTGAGTAATGCCCAGACCGGGCACAGCGATATGGAAGTCTACCGGTTTATTGATAATGTCCACCAGCGCATTGTGTATGTGGCCTGGCTGAACCCGGTGGATACAACCACCGTGAAGTTGTTAAATCTGTGGGGGACACAGGCCACTGTACGCGACATCATTTACGGCAATGGACAAACCGTGACAGATACAAATGGCGACGGCCGTGTTACCATTCACGTCACCGGCCAGCCAGTTTACGTGGAGATTAATCAATGAGCATGACCTCGTTTGGAGGGCGGGCCGGACTATTGGCGGGTATTCTCTGTTTGCTGTTCGTGGGCATATGGCTGCGATGGCAACAACCGGCGGTGGCAGCTACGGCCGTGCCCCCCACTCCCCAAAACAATGACAGCGGTAACCATTTGCTTTGCCAGTATGGCGTGAACGCCATTCTCAACCCCATCAACACCGTAGACCTGGGGGCACTGCGGGCCGGTTGGTATCTGGATTACCGCGCCAATGCGAACCCCTTACGGCCAAATGGCATCGAATATGTGCTCACCATCCGCCTCAACCAGACAGGGCCAGATAGCTATACCTACACCCTTGGCTCAGGTAATAACAACATCCAGGCGGCTGCCGATGGCAACCCCGGCGCCATCTGGCTGGTTAGTAATGAACCCGACCGGCGTGACTGGCAAGATGACATTGAACCACAAGTCTATGCTAAAGCGTACCATGAACTGTATCTGGCAGTGAAGGCGGCAGATCCATCGGCCCGCATCTATGCGGGAACCATTGTCCAGCCCACGCCGCTGCGGCTGCAATATCTGGACATGGTGCTGCTGAACTACCTGGAACGATACGGCACAACCATGCCGGTGGACGGTTGGAGCATTCACAATTTCATCTTAAACGAAGTAAGCTGTGATTACGATCCCGGCAACTGTTGGGGGGCAGAAATCCCGCCGGGGATAGATGCTCCCTATGGTGAGATCATCGCCATTGACGAAAATGACAGCATCACCCATTTTCAGGCGCGCATTGTCGCCTTTCGCCAATGGATGAAAGCCAGAGGCTACCAAAATGTGCCGCTGACGGTGTCTGAATATGGGGTACTCATGCCCGCAGACTTTGGGTTTCCCCCTGCCAGGGTGAACACTTTTATGAGTAACACCTTCAGCTTTATGAGTACCACAGCCGATCCGGCGTTGGGTTATCCTTATGACGATAACCGACTGGTGCAGACCTGGTCCTGGTACAGCACCGGTAATGCCGGCGACCCGTATAATGGCTTCTTGTATCAGCCATCGGGCAATGGTTGGGTGCTGTCGGCCATGGGGGCGCATTATGGGGGGTATACGGCCGTTATTCCCGAAAAACTTGACTTCTACCCGGCCACACTTTTCACAGACCCCGCCTTTTCTGAGGGAGAACCGGTGACGGTGACGCTAAAAGCCCGTATTGCCAACAGTGGCAACCTGGCCACCGCCACCGGCCCGGCCGTTGTCCGCTTTTACGATGGCCACCCCCAGGGGGGCGGAAATCAGATTGGCGCCGACCAAACGGTCACGTTGGCCGGCTGCGGTCGAACGGCAGTGGTACAGGTTCTCTGGCCGAATGTGCCGCCGGGCACACATGAGGTGTATGTGACAGTAGACGCCGACGGTGATTTTGCCGAGGTAGATGAAACAAATAATATGACCAGCCAGACAATTCTGGTGGCTACCGAGCGCACCTTCTTGCCGCTTGTCTCGCGTGCATTTCCGGCAGTAGTTGGGCCATAGCCTCATGGTCAAGACAACGTGGCGGTATAGAATGCCTTATGCGCTGGCGCTGGCAGGGTTGATGTTAGCCAGTGTTTTCTTTTTGGGGTTGACTCAAAAACAGCCGGTGATCTCTGACCCGCTTGGGTATATATACGCAGCGGAACGGCTGGCCGAGGGGCATGGATTGACCTATGAAGATAAAAATAACCAGTACGGGCCTGGTTATTTTTCCCTTTTTGCGTTTCAAATCCAACGTCCCCCTGATCTGCGCCTGTATCTTGGCTTTCCGCCAGGTTTTGCCCTGTTGCTGGCTGCCCCTTTGCTGCTGACGGGGTGGGCAACGGCCGTTCATTATGTGGTTCCTTTCCTGGCCGTATTAGGGCTAGGTGCTGCCTTTTTACTGGGGAAATTGATGCTGGGAGACGGTTGGGGTGGGTGGTGGACGGCCGTGCTGGTGATGACGGCCGTGACATACTGGGAATTTGCTACCGCAGCCTGGTCAGAAGTTCCTTCCATGCTGTTTGTCACCGGCGGCTTTGTCTTCTACTTGTGGACGTACCAGCAAAAACCATCCCGACGACGCGCCATCTACGCCGCCATAGGCGCTCTCCTGCTCGTCTTTAGCCTTTATATCCGTTACAGTAATGTCACCTTCCTCCTCATTCCCGGTATTTTTGAACTGCTCACCGCGCGCCAGCGTTTATGGCAGGAACGAGATCGCTGGCCGTTTTTCATCATTATTGGCCTGGGCGTCTTTTCTTTGCTCCTGTTTAATTATTACTACTACGGCGGCGTTACATTGACGAGCTATAGTCCAGCACACGGCTGGTATCCTTATCCTGCTTTTTCTCTTAGCTATGCACTTGGCCCTTCTTTTGTGAATGGATACAGTCTTCTGGAAATGGGAAAGACCCTGTGGGTAAATTACCCGTTGGTCGTTTTATTAACCCCGGTAGGTTGGCTCTTGATGCGGCAGCGATATGGCGTATTGGCGGCCCTGGCTGTGGGGGGTGGCCTCTTTCCTTACGCCATATATGCTTTCGCACCGGCCGACCTGAACGGCCGTTTCCTCATCCCCACATTTCCTTTTCTGGCCGTTTCCATGGCGGCCGTCATCCACAGCGTTGGCCAACGGATTCCCTACACGGCCGTGCGCTATGCGGGCGGCGTTTTGTTATTACTCCTGCTCTTTTCTCCCCTGCCCGCCCAGGTGACAGCTTTACAAACACGAAATCAGAACGATCAAGGCTTTGCAAACCGCGTCAAACAATTGGTCGCCTTCGCGCCAGAAGATGCGGTTTTCCTCTCATACTCTTTGAACGATCTACTGGTTTATTATGGACACAAGTCCGTTTTGAACTATCGCCGTATTCCTCCCTCAGACCCGGTTGCCGGGCGATACCAATTTGAATGGCTTGAACCATGCCTGTCTGTCACCATAAACCGGTTACTTCAGGCAGGCATCCCCACCTATTACATCCAGAGTTCCGGCAACTCTGGTTGGGACCCGATCGAGATATTGCAGACACATTTTCACCTGGAGCAACTTCGGGAAGGCCCGGTCATTTACCAGATAGAACGGGCGGCCCCCCTGGATCCTGCCCTTTCCTGCCCTCCCTGATGGAAAGGAGGCCAGCTTTATTAAGTAGCTGACCTCCTTTCTGGTTCAGTTGAAGTTCTGCTTGAGATGGCGTACCACGTCGCGGAAGGAGATGACGCCTTCAGGACGGCCGTCCGCATCCACCAACGGCACGTGACGAAAACCGTGTAAAGACATTTCATGCAGCGCCTGGGCAATCGGCAGCGAGGCGGTCAGGGCGATGGGGTTGGGGGTCATGTAGTCGGCCACGGGCACGGCCGTCAGGTCATCCACCAGCCCCACCACCCGCATCAACACATCCTTCTCGGTAAAAATGCCGATCAACCGGTCATCCCTGTCCGTCACCAACAGACAGCCCACGCGATGCACGTTCATCTGGCGAATGGCTTTAGCCAGGGAAGCGCCCTCATCTATGGATACCGGCGCATGGGGTTGTAAGGTAGCAATGGGGTTAGATAGCTGGTCTTGCACGGCCGTCGTTTCCTCCGGCGTTTGCCCCAACTCATCCATATATTCGTCATCCAGTTCCAGCGACAACGCCCCGGTTTGTTTCCCCTTCACCGTCTCCCGTTCCGTCACCGTCCACAAGTCAGCCGAGGTGTACAGTTCATACAAATCACCCACGCCCTTCTTCGCCTGGGCCGCTTTCACCTGCTCCATCAGCCCTTCCGTATAAGTCTGCTTCTGCACCCGGCGAATGACACCCATCGGCGCGGGGAAGTGCGGAAACTCCATGCTGCTGATGATAAAGGCCAACTGCATCGAAGTCTCGTCGTGTACCAGCAAGTCATCTTCGCTGACGTCGTTGCCCAGTTGTACCACTTCCGGCATGAAGCCATTCAGACGGATGCCTTTATCATGGTCTTTGCCAAAAATCATCGGCTCACCATGTTTCAGGTAGAGGATATTTTCATCCCGCAGGCGGCGGTCATCCAGGCCAATCCACTCATTGGGATTAAAGATGACGCAGTTCTGGTAAATTTCCACAAACGATGTGCCCACGTGGTGCGCCGCTTCCAGCAGCACCTCGCCCAAATGTTGGGTGTGGGCATCAATGGAACGGGCCACGAAGGTCGCCTCGGAGGCCAGCGCCAGGGCGATGGGGTTGAGCGGCTGCTCCACTGACCCCATCGGCGAGGACTTCGTCACCATGCCGTGCCGGGATGTAGGTGAATACTGTCCTTTGGTCAGGCCGTAAATGCGGTTATTGAACAACAAGATATTCAGGTTGATGTTGCGGCGGATGGCATGAATCATGTGGTTGCCGCCAATGGAAAGGCCATCGCCATCACCGGTCACCACCCAAATGCTCAGGTCGGGGCGGGCAATGGCTAAACCGGAGGCCAGCGTGGGGGCACGGCCGTGAATGCTGTGAATGCCATACGTATTCATGTAATACGGGAAACGGCTGGAGCAGCCAATCCCGGAGATAAAGACAATATCTTCTCTGGCGAAGCCAATGTCCGGCATCGTCTTTTGCACCTGCGCCAGAATGGAATAATCGCCGCACCCCGGGCACCAGCGCACCGTCTGGTTGGAAACAAAATCTTGCCGGGTTAAAGGAATCGTTTCTGTAGTCATGCTCTTTTCCTGTTTACCGATAACCGCTCACCGATTACCGATCACCTCCACAATCTTGTTATACACCTCACTGATCTTAAACGGCCGTGCCTGCATCTTCGGGTAGGATTGCACATTCAGGGCAAAACGGCCGCGCAGCAAAAAGGCCAACTGTCCGCCGTTTAACTCCGGCACCAGCACCCGCCGGTACCGGCTGAGCAGATCGCGCAGGTTAGCCGGGAACGGGTTCAGGTAGCGCACATGTGCATGAGCCACCGAGTAACCATCCGCCTGCGCCCGCTGTACAGCCGACCGCACCGCGCCATACGTGCCGCCCCAACTCACCACCAGCAATTCGCCAGACTTGGGGCCATACACCTCTTGGGCCGGAATCACGTCCGCCAACCGGGCGATCTTGTCCCGGCGTTCGTAAAACATTTGCTCCGTGTGCTGCGGGTCATAAGAAACGTTGCCCGTGCGCGGCGCTTTGCTCAGGCCACCAATACGGTGTTCCAGGCCAGGGGTGCCGGGGATGGCCCACGGCCGTCCGCCCGTTTCCGGGTCCCGTTCATAGGGCAGGTAGGGCGCATCGCCGTTGTGGTGGTCACGGCCGTGTGGGTGCTGTACCGGAATCGCCGGAATCTGCTCTGGGTCAGGAATCTGCCACGGCTCCGAGCTATTTGCCAGAAAACCATCCGACAGCAAAATGACCGGCGACATGCTGCGCACCGCCAACCGCGCCGCCTCAAACGACATCTCAAAACAATCCGCCGGACTTTGCGGGGCCAGCACCACAATGGGGCTTTCCCCATTCCGGCCAAACATCGCTTGCAGCAAATCCGCCTGCTCCGTCTTCGTAGGCAGGCCCGTGCTGGGGCCGCCGCGCTGCACATTCACGATCACCATCGGCAGTTCCAGCATAATGGCCAGGTTCATCGCCTCGCTCTTCAAGGCCACACCGGGGCCGCTGGTGCCCGTTACCGCCAGTGCGCCACCAAAAGCCGCGCCAATCACCGACCCCATAGCCGCAATTTCATCCTCCGCCTGGAAGGTGCGCACGTCAAAATGACGCAGCGGGGCCAGCGCGTGCAAGATGTCGCTGGCCGGGGTGATGGGATACGTGCCATAAAAGAGCGGTTTGCCCATTTTCTTGGCGGCTGTTACCAACCCCATGGCTACTGCCTCATTACCCGTCACCTTGCGGTACGTACCGGGCGGCAGCGTCGCCGGCCGGATGCGATACCGGTGCTGGAAAGTGCGGGTAGTGTCTCCAAAATTGAAACCGGCCTGCAATGCCCGGCTGTTGGCCTCATAAATTTCCGGCCGTTTGGAGAACTTCTTTTTCAACCAATCCAGCGTCGTCTCCATGGGCCGGTCAAACATCCAGAAAGCCAGACCCAGCGCAAAAAAGTTCTGGGAACGGTCTTTTTCTTTATTGCCGATCCCTTCAATATCTTTCAAGGCTTCCCGGTTTAAGGTGGTCAGCGGAATGCGGATCACCTGATAATTCTTCAGGGATTCATTGTCCAGCGGATTTTCTTCGTAGCCGGCCTTTTTCAGGTTGGCACTGGTGAAGGCGTCGGTATTCACAATGATGGTGCCGCCGTGTTCCAGTTCTGGCAGGCAGGCCTTCAGCGCCGCCGGATTCATAGCCACCAACACTTCTGGCGCGTCACCGGGCGTGAGAATGTCTCGCTCGGAGATGTTGATCTGAAAGCCGCTGACGCCGGCCAGTGTGCCCGCCGGAGCGCGGATTTCGGCCGGAAAGTCCGGCATGGTGCTGATGTCATTGCCAAATACGGCCGAGGTATTGGTGAATTGGGTACCGGTTAGCTGCATCCCATCGCCAGAGTCCCCGGCAAAACGGATGACAACCGATTCAAGTTCCTCAAACTCTACTTCTGCTTGTGCCTCTAATTCGCTCATACGAGTCTCCTTGGTTTCGTAATTCGTAATCCGTTATCCGTAATCGGTGATCCGTCACGAATCAAGAATGTACGAATCACGGTTTACGGATTACGCTCAATCTCCCCCCTCCGGCTTGCGCGGAAATTGTTCCGGGTGGGGGGGGCGGTTTTGTACTTCAATGGGATAGCGGGCCGCCAGGTAATGAATGACGGCCTGATGGGTCATGGCGCCCAGGATACGGCCGTCGGCATCCACCACCGGCAAATTGCGAAATCCTTTAGCGTCCATCAACCATAACGCGGCAGCCGCCGATGTTTCCGGGCCGATTGTGATGGGATCGGCCGTCATGACCGTTTCAATCGGTTGGGATAATACATTCGGCTGTGTGGACACCCGGCTCAGTACGTCTCGATCTGTAAAAATACCGGCCAGTTTCTCCCCGGCCGTCACCATACAAACATTAACATTCTGGCGGCGCATCTCATTCAGGGCATCTTGCACGGCCGTGCCCACCGCTACCATACAAAACCCGGTCAAATCCAGATGTGTCACCTGTTCGGTTTTTAGTTCCTGCTCTAAACTCATATGAATAACCTCCATAAGAAGAGATTAGAGATTAGAGATTGGGAGATTTAATCTCTAATCTCTAATCTCCAATATCTTCATTAAGTCATCGGCAATAAATTGTAATGTTCCCGCAGCAATTGACGGCCGTGTTCAAAATCACCGGCTACCAGCGCCGCCACAATGCGTTCGTGATACTGCCACACGTCCAACCAATACTCATAACGCGCATAGCGCGTCAGTTCGCTGGCTTCATAGGCATCCCAATAGGCCGCCAACAGCCCGGTGACAAAGGGGTTGTTAACCCGGCTAAAAATGAGCAAATGAAGCTGGCGATGTTCGCCGTTAGGCACATGCACCGGATTGCCGTGCAGCTTTTCCTGGGCGCGGGTCACAATAACCTGTAGTTGCGTTTTGTCCTCAGGCGTCAAATGGCTCACGGCCTCATGCCAGTAAGCGTCTTCCACCGCGCGGCGCAGCCCGGCAAATTGGGCAAAGCTGGCCTCGCCGCTGCCCAGGCCAAACAAGACGCTTTTTAATACAGCGGGGGCAAAGTTGAATGGCTCGCGCTGAATCCCCACGCGCGGCCGCACCGAGACAAAACCCAGGCTGCGCGCCACCTCTAGCTGCTCTCGCAGTTTACCCACACTGATACCCAGTTCGGCGCTGATGTCGGTGAGCGGGGGCAGGCCATCGCCAGGGGTCAACTGGCAATCAACAAGGTACTGCAAAAAGTCGGAATCCAGTTCAGTGAGAAGCATACCATTCATCCGATTTATCCAATAAATCGGATGAATGAATCATAACACAAAGGGTACGGCCGTACAAGTAAAGTAGTGCCAGGCAAGGGGTGAAACAATCTGGATGGCTAGAGCCGTACTGCCCCTTGCCTGGCACTTCTTCACTCAACGGTATAGGATACGAGTCTCCAAAGGATAGCGCGGTTTTGTTTTTACCTCCGCCGGATAACCCACCGTGATTAACGCCTGTGGCTGCCAATCAGCGGGCAAATCGAGCGTTTGCCGCACCACCTCCGGGCAAAATAGCGGCGCACACAACCAACAAGCGCCCAGGCCGGCTTCATGGGCCGCCAGCAGTAAATTTTGCCCGGCCATGGCCGTACTTTGCACGGCCATCACCCATTCGTGGTGTTGGCGGGCCGGGTCTGGGTAGCTGTCCATATCGGCCATCGTCAGGCAGAGCAGGATGAGCAGCGGCACATTGGTCAGCCGTGCATAAGAGCGGCTCACATCCTGGGCAATAATGTCCTCTGGCGCTCCATCCGCTGCCAGATCCGCCTGTAATTTCTGTCCCATAGCCATAGCCAGCCGGTGTTTCGTTTCCGCGCCGGTTATCACCACAAACCGCCACGGCTGGCGGTTATGGGCCGAGGGAGCATAGGTAGCGGCCGTCAGGAGGGTATCTATCAATTCTGATGGCACGGCATCTGGCAAATACCGCCGGATAGAGCGGCGGCTCAAGAGAAGCGATTTTTTCATAAGAGATTATGAGATTGAGAGATTATGAGATTGTGAGACTGGCAATCTCTCAATCTCCCAGTCACCTAATCTCCAACTACCAGCTTATACCCCATGCCCCAAACCGTCTCGATGGTGAGGTTGCTGCCGGCCAGGCGCTCGCGCAAGTGGGCAATGTGTACGTCCACGGTGCGGGTCTGGCCGTAAAATTCGTAACCCCATACCAGGTCGAGCAGTTGGTCACGCGAGAGGACGATATTGGTATGATCCATGAGGGTGAGGAGCAGGTCAAACTCTTTGGCACGCAGAGGAATACGCTGGCCGTTGACGGTCACTTCGCGGGCGGTAGGGTCGAGCATTACACCGCCTGACTGCCGCACCTGGTCGGCCTTGACCCCGGCCGATGACGGCACGGCGCGGCGCAAAATAGCGCGCACACGGGCCACTAACTCGCGGGGATTGAAGGGCTTGGTGAGATAATCATCGGCGCCCATTTCCAGCCCCACAATCTTGTCAATGTCTTCGGTGCGGGCGGTGAGCATGAGGATGGGCAGGGGGTTATGGTCGGCGCGCACCCGGCGGCACACTTCCCAGCCGTCAATGCCGGGCAGCATCAGGTCTAGCACCATGAGGGTGGGTGGGTTTTGCTGGATAAGATCGAGGGCTTGCTGGCCGTCTACGGCCGTGACCACCCGGTACCCATCCTTCTCCAGATACAACCGGGCCAGGTCACGGATATTGGGTTCGTCGTCTACGACGAGGATGGTTTCCATGGAAGAAGGTAATTGGGTAATTACCCAATTACTCCTCAATCACCGCTATCATCTCAATTTCCACCAGCGCCCCACGCGGCAGGGCAGCCACTTGAAAGGTGGAACGGGCGGGGGGATTAGGGGTGACGTAACGGCCGTAGACCTCATTCATCGCTGCAAAATCCCCAATATCCGCCAAAAAGACGGTTGTCTTCACCGCATTAGCAAAGGAGGCGCCGGCCGCTTCCAGGACGGCCCCCAAGTTTTTCATCACCTGTTCTGTTTGCGCTTGTACGCCCCCTTCAACCAGGTCGCCAGTGGCCGGGTCTACCCCCACCTGCCCGGCCAGAAACAACAAATTGCCGGTACGCACTGCCTGTGAATATGGCCCCGCAGCGACGGGGGCGTTGTGAGTAGAAATGATCGTTTTGTCCATGTTTGCTCCTCTTTCGCTATCCGTGACCCATAATCGGTTTACGGTTGACGATTTACGGTTCACCGGCTACACCCGCGCCGCCAACTGCCAGCTATCTCCCTTCTTCTGGGCGGGGATGGCCCACAATGCTGGCGGGCCGGCTTCAATGTTAAATTTGATGTCGCGCAGCATGTCTTTGCGTTCGGCTTCGATGGTGAGGACGATGAAGTCCAACAGTTTCAGACCATCTTCGGGGGTGATGATGGTTTCACCGAGCAGCGCCCCATCCGGGCGAGGGATGGCCTGAAAGAGGGGCTGCGCCTGTACCAGTTTGCTGCCCAGTTCGCGCGCCTGCCGCGCCGGCTGCTGCCAGGCGGGGGCGTAGAGGCGTTGGACACGCTGCCACAGTTCGGCGGCCTCTTTGTCAGCACCTTTGCCGCTGCCCTGGGATTGGCGCTGTTGCAGATGGACACGGCCGTGAAACAACCATACCGGCAGCCAGGCATCCACCCGGTCGTTGCCGGGGGCGGCATAATGCACATCTATGGGTTGCAGGCCGGTCTGGTGCAGGGTCACGGCCGTGAAACAGTGTGTACATACCACCACCACCACATCATTATGGTGCGGTTCCAGCTTTTGACCACATTGGGGACATCGTAAGGGAAGTAATTTCATATTATCCCTGATCTGTAATCCGTGATGCGTAATCCGTGATGGGGCTACGGATTACGGATAACGGATTACCGTTTACTGCTCTTAGACACTTCGTCCAGCAAATTCATGCCCGTTTTCATCAGGCCGCCCATATCCACATTGCCGCCACCAAACATATTGCCAAGCAGGCCCCCAGAACCACCCTTGCTGCCAATCGCTTTTTTCACCTTGCCGTGAACCTGCTCCACTTCTTCACCATAACGGAAGGAGCGATACCCGGCAATAATCAGGGCAATACCCAGGACAATGGGCAGCAAAAGCAAGGCCAGGCCATCATCGTCGCTGCTGTCACTCATGGCCATCGCCGCCAAAATGGTGCCATTCACCAGCACAAAATTTCCGGCAGCCAGCCCAACCACCAACGCCCCTGCCCGGTAAAAGATGTTGCCCGGCGCTTTGCCATAGAGTACTTCGTTGTTCACCCCATCCACCACCACCTGATAATGACGCTGGTGATAGCGGTAACGGGCCACCCACAGCGGGTAATAGACAATGGCTAACTGCTCGTGCAAAAAGTGGAACTTTTCAAAATAGGTGGTATCCAATCGTTGTTTGCTGCGCCCGCGATGGATGAAATGGTCGTGGGCTTCGTCTAAAGCATCGGTGTGCGATTCGGTTGGCTCAAACACAATCGCTTCCGCGTGTAAATCCTGCTTCTGATATGGTTCTAGCTGATTTTGGGCAATACCCACCTGATGAACCCCATATTCAGACACATCCAGAGCGGCATCCGTCCATATCATCTCTTCAAATACAGCGACCTCTACCGGTTTGGTTTCATCCTTGTCTTTACGCACCCGGCCAAACAGCCAACCGGCCACATCGGCCCGCACCCGCCAGTAAGGCAGGTAAACTAGAAACATATCCTCAATCTGTGCTTCCTTTTTGAGGTCACGCGCTTTTTTGATGCCAGTGAAAAAACCGCCGACAAGTTGACGCGCCTTGTCATGTTCAAGGCGACGATTCACTTGCCAGCGGCGGGTGCCCTGCTCACCCTGAATGAGGGAGTGCAGGCCACAGTAGGGGCAGGCAACCAGGCGTTCGCCTTCTTTAACGGGGACAATACCACTACATTCGGGACAGGTAAGACCTTGTGTTTTATCCATATGATTGTATAGCTCAGGGCAAGTCTGCCAGGAGTTTTATAAAGGCATCGGCCGTTTCCAGTGTGCCTGCCTTTCGTAATAATTGGCGCAAAGTGGGTATGTCGGTCACGGCCGTGATGCGCGCCGCCACCTCTTCAGAGGCCAACCCAAACCGGGCGTATAACAGGTCCAAAATGTCCTCTTGCAGCATTTGCACCCGGCCTTGCTCGGTGCCTTGCTCAATGCCTTTGTCAAATCCTTCAGCAATCCATTGCTCAGCTATAGCTATAGTTTGCATGATCTCATTTCCTTTGTCTTCCAGGGTATGGCGCACCGCTATGACAATATCTTCACGGGACAGATATTTACCCGCCATACCTACATAATACAACACTGTACCCGGTTCGCTCATCTATCAGATTTTGGCGGAAATGTAACTGGCGACGGCAAACAGGGGCACAGCCATGATCAGCGCCGCAATCAGATAAATGATCACACCCGCGCCCAGCCCGGTGAGACTGCCGTTCACGAACCCAATAGCAGGGATAAGAGCGGCGCAGAAGTAGAGCAGACAGCCCACAGCGGCGACTGTTTGGTACGGCATTTCCTGCTTAGAGGGGAAAATGTCGGCAAACACACGGCCAGCGGCGGCTTCGACAACGGCCGTATACGGCCGTCCTTCAAAACTATAGGCAAACACATACACCGGCAAATGCACCAACGCCATCTCTTTAATCATGCCCTCACCGATCTGTTGGTCAGCCGCCAGCCAGCGTTTGACGGCGTTCAGCGGCACGGTCGGCTCCAGGGCATAGGCGCTGCCCTGGTATGGTTCCAGGTCAGCGGCGGGAATGGTGATGCGGGTGGTATCCAGCACGGAAACGGCCGCAGCCGGTTTGATGATCACCTTCTCAGCGCCGTTCACGTTAGCGCGTACCAGCCACAACGGCCAGAGTTGAAACGTGGCGGATTGAATGGTGGCCTTCGTGTCCAGATTTTTGACCGTTTCGTTGCCGCCCATCCAGCGACGTAGGGCCGCTGCCGCGTCTGTTTCGCGCAGGGTGTCACGCACCACAAAATGCAGCACGGCCTGGCTTTTATCTACGGCATTGGTCGCACCACAGAATTCACACACGGCCGTGAGCGCACCTTGCTCCACGGGCAGCACGGCCGTACATTGATTACACAAAATTTCAGTTTGGGGGGGAACTGCCGGCTCGTCTTCAATCATGCTCATACCTCATCCGCATTGTACGCGCAAAAAGAGAAATAGGGCAAATGGGTTTTAAGGGATGCGTGATGCGTGACCCGTGATCTATAACAACGGGTCACGCATCGCAGGCAGTAAATTACAACAAGAGACGCAGCGCGTTTTCCAGGATGGCTTTAAAGGCTTGCAGAAATTGTGCCGCTTCCGCGCCAC
>JAHBVI010000121.1 GCA_019637635.1 Anaerolineae bacterium | reverse complement strand
CGTCAGCCCCGGCAATACCTCTTGGGTGACGGCCATGCCGCTGGATGTGCTGCCCGATCTGGGGCCAACGGCCGTCGGCCAATACTTGGACCAACCCGGCCAATCCCGCTGGTATAAATTCCCCGTGCAGCCCGGCAGCAAAGTGATCGTCACCCTCACCAATCTGCCAGACAACTACGACCTGACCATTTACAAAGACATCGCCCAGGCGTATAACCAACTGCTGTCGCCCCAGGATTTGCCCCGCTTCGACGCCGAATTTGCCCCGGAAGCGTTCAGCCCCGAAGCATTCAGCCCGGAAGCATTCAGCCCGGAAGCGTTTAGCCCGGAGGCGTTCAGCCCCGAAGCATTTAGCCCCGAAGCATTCAGCCCGGAAGCATTCAGCCCCGAAGCATTCAGCCCAGAGGCATTCAGCCCCGAAGCATTCAGCCCAGAGGCGTTTAGCCCGGATGCCTTTAGCCCCGAAGCATTCAGCCCGGAAGCATTCAGCCCCGAGGCGTTTAGCCCGGAAGCGTTCAGTCCTGAAGCATTCAGCCCCGAAGCCTTCTCCGGCGCGCAACTGCGCAGTTTGTTAGGCGTTTCCGCCTTTCGCGGCACGGCCAATGAAGGGTTGATCGTCAATACCTGGAACAATACCGGCTATTTCTATGTGCGGGTGCGCGGCGCTAACGGCGCGTTTAATGCGCAGCTACCCTTCCAGGTCAGCGTGGAGACGCAATCTGGCGCCTGTGGTCAGGTCACGGCCGTCGGCCAGACCAGCACCACCACCCCCACCGCCGGCAGCTACCAGACCATCATCCTCACCGATATGGCGCGCATGGCCGGTACGGCTGCGGAGAAAGCCACCCTCGCCAGCCGCCTGGCAACTTACGCCGCCCGACCAGAAGTCGCTGGCGTCATCGTTGATGTGGGCGCGGATGCCCGCGTCGCCGCCGCCAATGCCCAGGCCGACGCGCACCTGGCCTGCCCCTATGCCAAGAACCTGGTGGCGGCTACGATCAAAGAAATTGTAGATGGCTACCGGGCGCTCAATCCGCTGGCCTACGTGGTCATCGTCGGCAACGACAGTGTTATCCCCTTCGTCCGCTACCCGGACAACGCCCTCTTGGCCAATGAGAGCAATTACGTGCCACCGGTACGGGATAACACGGCATCGCAGGCCAGCCTGCGCCTGGGTTATGTGTTGGGGCAAGATGAGTACGGTTCCAGCACGGCCGTCTCCTTCAAAAATTCCGCTATCCCCATCCCCGATTTAGCGGTGGGGCGATTGGTGGAAACGGCGGCACAGGCAACGGCCGTTCTTGATGCCTACCTGGCCACCAGCAACGGCGTCGTCAGCCTTAGCGCGCCGCCATTAGTCACCGGCTACGACTTCCTGGAAGATGCCGCTCTCGCCGTGCAGGCCGAATTGGAAGCCGGACTCAACCAGACCGCCCATACACTCATTGCCGCCAACAACCTGGCCCCCACCGACCCCGCCTCCTGGACGGCAGACGATTTACGGGCCGTTCTGTTGGGCAGCCGCCATGACATCACCTTCCTGGCCGGTCACTTCAGCGCCAGCGGCACCCTGGCCGCCGACTATACCACCCGGATGCGCGCCGCCGAACTGCTCAGTTCCCCGCTGAATCTGCAAAACGCCATCGTCTTCAGCGCCGGCTGCCATTCTGGCTACAACGTCGTAGACGCCGATGGTGTCCCCTTCGTCACCGAAGAGCCAGATTGGGCGGAGGCGTTCGCCAGCAAAGGCGCACTGCTCCTCGCCGGTACCGGCTACCAATACGGTGACACCGATTTCATCGAATACTCGGAACGGCTCTATCTGGAATTTAGCCGGGAACTGCGGCGCGGCAGCGGGCCGGTTTCGGTCGGTCAGGCCTGGGTAGCCGCCAAACAAACCTATCTGGCGGAAACGCCACAAATGCGTGGCATCCATGAAAAGGCGCTCATCCAGGCCACCATCTTTGGCCTGCCGCAGTTGAGCGTGGATATGCCCGGCAGCCGTCTGCCAGCGGCCAATCAACCGTCAGCCATCACCAGCGTTACCCCGGTGGGCAGCAATCCCGGCAGCACGTTGGGCCTGGCCACGGCCGACCTGACCCTGACGCCCACTTTCAGCGGTCAGACAGTGCCGCTGAAAAATGTGCAGGATGGCACAACGGTGAATGCCTTCTACCTGATTGGGCCGGACGGTGTTCTGACCAACCCCGCCGAACCCACGTTGCCCTTGCAGTTTGTGAACGTGACCGCACCCGGCACACATTTACGCGGTGTCGGCTTCCGGGGCGGCAGCTACACCGATCTGGGCGGCGTCTTGCCCTTTACCGGCGCGCCCACCACCGAAATTCGCGGCGTTCATGCCCCCTTCCAGGCAGACATCTTCTACCCGGTACAGTTCTGGCGTACCAATTACTTTGATCTACTGGCGAATCCGGGCAGCGGCGTGACGTCGCTGGCCGTCACCCCAGCCCAGTTCATGTCTGATGCGCCCGGCGCGCTGACGGGCACCATGCGCCGCTATGACCAGTTGAATTTCCGCCTGTTCTATAACCACAACACCAGCACGTATGGCGGCAACAGTACACCGGCGCTGGCCGCACCGCCCACCATCCAGCAAGTGGTGGCCCAACCCCAGGGCGACAACATCTACTTTGGCGTGGATGTGCTGGGTAATCCGGCAGCGGGCATACAGGCGGTGTGGGTGGTGTACACGGCCGTCACCGGCCCCTACGCCGGTCAATGGCAGCCGCTCGATCTCAGCCAACATCCATCCCTTTCCACCCGTTGGCAAGGCGTCTTGCCGCTCAACGGCACAGACCCGGCGCATATGCGCTATCTGGTACAGGCGGTAAACGGTGTTGGACTGGTGAGCCTGGCGGCCAACCTGGGTGATCTGTATGTGCCCGGAGCGCCGCCCACTGCCACTGCGCCAACGGCCGTAACCCTGCTCAATCCCCCTACCAGCGGCGTTTATAATTCCCAAATTCAGGTAACGGCGCAGCTCACCGGCAGTGGAATGCCGCTGGCCGGGCAAAGACTTACCTTTGGCCTGGGGCCACAAACCCGTCAGGGTATCACCGATGCCAACGGTCAGGCGACCGTGACGCTGACGCTGTTGGGGCTGCCCGGCCAATACCCGCTGCAAGCCTCTTTTGGCGGATCGCCGATATTTGCGCCCTCTTCAGCGTCTACCGCCTTTACCATCAGCAAACAAAGCACGCTGCTGACGCTGGCCCAGCCGGCAGCCGGCGCGCCCGATGACGATGTTTTGTTAACGGCGACACTGATGGCCGCCGACGGCCGTCGCCTGGGCGAAAAGTCTGTCATCTTTGTCATCAGCGGCGCGGGCGGCGCGTTTAGCCAGGCGGCCATCACCGACTATGCCGGGCGGGCCAGCATCGGGCAACTGCCGCTGCCGGTGGGTACGTATAACGTCAATGTTTACTTCAGCGGCAGCATCCCCTTGCATACCGGCGAGATATTAACGCTCAATGACGCCCGTTACCATGCCTCTACAGCCAGCGGCACACTCACCTTGCTGGCGCCGCCGCCGACTTGTGAGCAGGCTATGGCGACACCGGTGACAATCTGGCCGGCCAACAACAACTTTGTTTCCGTTTACATCACCGGCGTCAATGACCCGGACGGACAACCGGCTACTATCACCGTTACCGGCATTTACCAGGATGAACCGGTGGGGCGCGGCGCAAACTCGCCGGATGGGCGCATCCTGGCCGATGGCACACCACAGGTGCGCGCGGAACGAGATGGTAGTGGCGACGGCCGTGTGTACCACATCTTCTTCACAGCCACCGGCAATATGGGTGGTAGTTGCAGCCATGTGCTGCGCCTGCCCGTTGTCCCCCATGACCAGGGTGGCATGATTGACGCCATTGACGGCGGCCCCTTGTACGATTCCACCCGGCGTTAGCCACATGAGATCGGGAGATTGGCAAATTCTAATTTTGCCAATCTCCCATTGCCAAAAATTTGTGACCGCCTGCTCTTGGGGTATATTTCGGTACGATGTCTTTTGATTGGCAGACCGAAGAAACCGTTCATTGGGACGAGCTACCACAGGGCGAACCACAACCGGAACCGCCGCCCAAACGCCGCCGCTGGCGTTGGGGCTTATTGCTCTTGCTGCTGCTGTTAGTGAGCGGCGCAGTAGGCGCTTTCTGGCTGCTGCAAGAACGGGTGGAGACGGCCACGACAGATGTTACCGGCGATGTGCTGGCCAGCCATCAACTCATTGCCACCGCTGCCGCCAATGAAGATGCGGAACTGGTGGCCACGTTTTTATCGGGGCGCAATCGGGAGTGGAGCGCAGCCATAGAAAGAGCGGTCCGCGCGGGAGATTACCAGAGCCGCACAGCGTTTGGCCTCACCTGGCTGCCACCTGACCCGGCTACGGCCGTGATCAGCGCCACCCTCAACCCCCAGTTCAACGAAGCGGAAGTGGTAACGGAACAGGTCTATGCCTACGCCATCGGCAATGGGCTGACGGATACGGTGCGGCTGCGGCAAACGGCCGTGTATCGCTCTGGCCCCGACCGCTGGCTGTTGGCTCCCCCGGACGCCAATTTTTGGGGCGAAACCAAAACCAAACAAGGTTTTTACCTGACATTGCGATACCCGGAACGGGATGAGGCGCTGGCGCAGCGATTGGCGCTGGATATGGACACGGCGCTGGCGGCCTTGTGCGCCAATCCCGTTTTTACCTGCCCAGATGGGCTGCACGTGCAGGTGGAATTTTCCACCGACCCGGCCACGCTAACGGCTGATTTTTCCTCGGCTGTTTTTGTGGATGGCGGGCGGCTTTTCCGGCTGCCCACACCCACCCTGGCGGGTATTCCCCAAGATGAGGCCGGGTATCAGACGATGGCGCGGGGTTACGCAACCCAAATTGTGCTGCCCATTATGCGGCAGTTGGCCGGGATTGTGCCCGGTGAAGATGGGGTATTGGCCCAGGCGTGGTTGGATTGGCAGTTAGCACAATTGGGATTACGGCCGTACCCCCTCACCCCTGCTGACCGCGCCAGACTGGCTGCCGATAACGTCACATTGGCTGGCGGCGCAGCGCTTCCCAGCTTACCCGACGAGTTGGCGCCCCTGGCCTATGCCCTTATCGCCTTTTTGTTGCAAGAGGCGCAGGCGCCGCCGCAGGTGCTTTTGCCACCTCTGGCGGCGGGACAGGCCGATTCATATGGGGGCTGGCTGCAAACGGTGGTAGACGGCCGTATCCCTCCCGAAGAACTGGAAACGCGCTGGCAGCAATTTTTGGAAAAATGATCCGCACAGTTATGGAGAAATTTATGGAAGTAGGACGAGTAAAGGAAATCTGGCGTTACCCGGTGAAATCTATGGCCGGGGAATCATTGGAAGAGGCGCACGTCTCCTGGCATGGGTTGGATGGCGACCGGCGGGCCGCTTTTGTGCGCGGTGATAACCATTCCAGCTTTCCCTGGCTGACGGCGCGGCAGGTGGCGGAAATGGTACGTTACCGCCCCTTTTACCGCGACCCGGACGATGTACGTAACTCGCCGCTGCTGGTGGAAACCCCAGGCGGGCAGCAGTTGGCGTTGGATGATGCGGCATTACAGGCAGAACTGGCGGTGTTGTACGGCCGTCCCATCTCCCTCATTCGCATCAAACGGGGCGTCTTTGATTCCCTGCCGCTCTCGCTCATGAGCGCGGGCACGGTGGCGGCGCTGGATGAACGGTTGGATTTTGCCCTGAACGGCCGTCGCTTTCGCCAGAACATCATCATTGAGACGTTTGACGGACGGCCGTTTGCCGAAGAATCCTGGGTAGGCAGCGCCCTAACCATCGGCGCGGTGCAGGTATGGCTGAACCAGCGGATTGAACGCTGCCAGATGATCAACGTAGACCCGGACACGGCCGTGCGCTCCTCCGCCACCCTTAAACTGGTAGCCCAAACGCGCGACAACTGCGTCGGCGTTGGCTGCACGCCGCAAAGCACCGGCATGATCCAGGTGGGCGATTTGGTAACCCTTAATCCGTAATCCGTAAACCGTAATCGGTAATCGGAACCCAGAAATCGGATTACGGGTCACGGATTACGGTTTACCACCAACTGTGCCCGGTAATCGGTAAACGGGATGGGGTCGGTGTATTGAGGATAGGGGTCAAGCTGGATGAGCTGCACGGTGTAATCATACGCTGGCAACAAATCTACCGTCTGATCGGGCGCCGGATTGGTGTTGAATTCCAGGGATACCGGTTCCTGCCCGGCCTGTGAGGCCACGATCAGGATACGCGCCTGCCCGCTCCAAAAGCAATTTACCTGGGTGGGACAGCGGGAATCTTCCAGTACGCTTTCAAAATGTAGCACCAGGCCATCATCGCCAACGGCCGTTTCCGCACCCCCAGCCAGGGCAAACGGTTCATTCAAGCTGGCAGCCGGCGCGGATGTGGGCAGGGGCACGGCCGTATACGTTGGTCTGGGCACGGCCGTGGCTGTTGCCGGTGGGTTGGTTGGCGCTTCTTCTGGTACGGCCGTTGGCTCTGTGTTCCCGGTTGTCTGGGTGCAGGCCACCAGCGCCACCGCCAGCAATAACCAGATTGATTTGTCAATAAGTCGTAAGGGGTTGAGTGTGGTATAGTGCATTATCAAGTTTCCTTATCAAAATGAAAATCGTAGTCCGGGCATCCCCGTCGGGGCGTTCATCGGGCAAAGATACCCGGTTGACAAAGGAGTGCAAATGATTGCCTTTGAAATCGAACAATTACAGCAGCAGCACACGGCTGCGGGCGAATTGTATCTGGAATTCTTGCGCCAGCCTTCTATGAGCCTGGGCCTGTATGTGCTGCCGGTTGGCGGCACAGACCCACAGCAGCCCCACGCCGAAGACGAGGTGTATTATATCTTGCACGGCCGTGCCCAACTAAATGTGGCCGGTGAAGACCGCCCGGTACAGCCGGGCAGCCTCGTCTTTGTGGGCAAACAAATTCCGCATCACTTCCACAGCATCCGTGAAGAACTGCACGTGCTGGTCTTTTTTGCCCCGGCAGAGAGTGCGTGATCCGTAAATCGTCACTCGTCATCCGTATTCCGTCGGATGACGAGTGACAAGTGACGGGTGACGAGTGAGGATACAATGCCAACTTACCCCTTTATGCAAGTAGACGCCTTCACCACACGGCCGTTGGCCGGAAATCCGTGCGCCATTGTGTTTGACGCCGATGACCTGACCGCCGCCCAGATGTTAGCCATCGCCAGAGAGATGAATTTGTCGGAAACGGCCTTTGTGCTGCGGTCGGCGGTGGCCGATGTGGGAGCGCGGTATTTCACCCCGGCCGAGGAGATACCTCTGGCCGGGCACCCCACCATTGCCACCATCCACGCGCTGGTAGAAAGAGGGGAAATCAAGTTGGGTGTGGGGGTCACGGCCGTGACTCTGGAACTGCCCGCCGGAGTGATAACGGTGGAGATTGTGGCGGACGGCCGTTTACCCCGCCTTACCATGAGCCAGAAAAAGCCGCAATTCCTGGCCGTTCACGACCCGGCGCGGGTACTGCCCGCTTTTGGTCTGGCCCCCGCCGACCTGCTGCCGGGTGTGCCCATCCAGACCGTTAGCACCGGCACGCCACAACTGATGATTCCCGTGCGTAATCTGGAGGCGCTGCGTCGCTGCCACCTGGATACAGCCGCCTACAGCGACCTGCGCGCCCGCGCCGACTTTTTCAGCCCGCATCTCTTTTGCCTGGCGGGGGTGACGCCGGCAGGGCGCACCTTTGCCCGCCACTTTGGTGTGCCGCCGGACACCATGGAAGACCCATTCACCGGCTCCGCTACCGGTGGTATGGCCGCTTATTTGTGGCACTATGGCCTGCTAGACAGCCCCACCTTTGTGGCCGAGCAGGGCCACTGGATGGGACGACCGGGCCAGGCATGGGTGGAAGTGGTGGGGCCGCCAGAGGAGATAGAAACGGTGAAGGTGGGGGGTACGGCCGTGACGGTTTTGCGTGGTGAGTTAGAGATTTGAGATTGGAGATTCGGTCTGTCACAATCTCCAATCTCTGATCTCCAATCTCTCCAAAAGGACAATGAACCATGAACGATCAATTTGACTTCTGGCTGGGGGAATGGGAGCTAACCTGGGCCGATCACGGCCGGGGACACAACAGCGTCACCAGGATTCTGGGCGACAAAATCATCCGCGAAAAGTTCACCAGCCTGCACGACGACCACACCGCCCCTTTTCAGGGCATGAGCGTATCCGTGTACAACGAGGCATCCGGCCAGTGGAAACAGACCTGGGTAGATAACCAGGGCAACTACCTGGATTTTGTCGGTGGTGTGCAGGATGGCGATATGATTCTCTCGCGCCAGACGATGGTGGAGGGCAAACCGGCGCAGCAGCGTATGGTGTGGACAAACATTCAGCCAGACAGCCTGGACTGGTATTGGCAGCTATCAGAAGACGCCGGGCAATCCTGGCAAACGTTGTGGCACATTCATTACCGGCGGCAGGGAAAGAGAGGGGATTAGGAGACTGGAGATTGGAGATTGGAGATTAGGAGATTGACCCATTCACTCCATCAATCTCCCAATCTCTCAATCTCATTCCATACTTAATTCTTAACGATGATCGGCATGAAGATTTGCAGCGGCGTCAGGTCAGGGGTGGTGATGACGGTGGGCGCAAATTCGTTTGCGCCGCCGACCGCGAAGATGGACGCCACCGCGCCATCGGCCAGGCGGATGAGCGGAATGTCGAAGAGCAGCGTGCCACAGCTAGAACCGGCGGCCGTTACCTTCAGGTCATACAGACCGGCAGGCAGTTCCAGATAGGGGTCGGTGAACGCTTTGTAAGGCACATTGGACAATACGGCCGTGCCCCCTTCCGTGCAAATGTCCACTTCCGTGCCGCTGCTGGCAAAGGGCGCATAATGCACTACCCGCACACGGGCATTACCGGCTGCCGGGGCGCTGTTATCATCCACCAGGGCATCCAGTTCCAGTGGCTGGTTCACGCCATCGCCAATAGCCGACAGGGTGTAATCCATGCCCGCCATCAGGCTAAACGTGCCGGTGATAGCCGGCGTCACCGAACCGGTGGGGATGATCTCAATCAGATAATCACCGGCATCCAGCGCCACACCTTCCACCAATTGCCCAAAGACAAAATCGGTGATGGCGTCAGCCCCATTCACGCGCACAGTGACCGAGGTATTTTCCAGCCCGGCAGCAAAGGGAGCGAAATGTCCAACATTAACAGTGGCCTGGGTAGGCGTCAGGCTAAAGCCGGTGATGCTGGTCACATTCAGCGGCCACTCATTGGCCCCACCAATGGCGTACAGGTCAATCATCTCGTCGCTGCCCAGGCGGACGGAGGGTAAATCCAGGGCCACCGTTTCACAATTGGTACCGGCCAGGGCAATGAGCAGGTCATAATCGCCGGCGGGAAGATTGAGCGTGGACATATCCTTGTAAGCAAAGTTGGTGACAACGGCCGTGCCCTCATCCGTGCAGATGTCTACCTCTGTACCCGTGCTGGCAAAGGGGGCCAGATGGGCCACAAACACCGAGGCATCACCGCCACCCGCCCGGAGCAAGGGGGCCATATTCCGGTCAATGACCAACAGTTCCAATGGTTGGTTCTCGCCGTCGCCAATAGCCGCAATCACGTAATCGCCGCCCGCTTCCAGAGTGGCTGTACCGCTAATGGCCACGGTGCTGCTGCCGGTGGGCAGGATTTCCACCAGATAGTCACCCGCGTCCAGTTCCACATCGGCGGCAATATCACCAAACTCAAAGTTGGTCAGGGCGTCACCGCCGTTCAGGCGCACGGTGACGGAAGTACCCGCCGCGCTATCGGCAAAGGGGGCAAAGTGGGCCACGTCCACCGTAGCCGGGGTCAGGGTCAGCCCGGTAATGGTGCTGATGGCTAAGGGCCAATCATTCGCGCCGCCAATGGCAAACACGTCCGCTATGTCCCCATCCGCCAGCCGCACCGAAGGCAGATCGAGGGCTACAGCCGCGCAGCCGGTGCCCGCCAGGGTGATTTGCAGATCATAGTCACCGGCAGGTAATTCCACGTAGGGATCGGTGACATCTTTATAGGCAAAGTTGGGGATGACCACCACGCCGTCGTCGGTGCAGATGTCTACTTCCGTGCCGCTGCTGGCAAAGGGGGCCAGATGCGCCACCCGTAGTTTGGCGGCAGCAGGGTTGACAACCGTATCATCCACCAGCGGGAACAGTTCCAACGGCTGGTTGCTGCCATCACCAATGGCGGCCACCGTATATTGCCCACCCCCTTCCAGGGTGAACGTGCCACTGATAGCAACAGTACCACTACCGGTTGGTACGATCTCCACCAGGTAATCGCCAGGAGGCAGTTCCACACCAGCCGCCGTATCGCCGAATTCAAAGTTGGACAGGGCATCGCCACCGTTTAAACGCACGGTGACAGATGTGCCTGATGGGGTGTCGGCAAAGGGAGCGTAATGGGCCACATTGACCACAGCCGGGGTCAGCGTCAGGCCGGTGATGCTGGTGGCGCTGACGGGCCAGCTATTAGCGCCGCCAATGGCAAAAGCATCATAAATCTGCCCGGCCTCCAGCCGTAGAGAAGGCAAATCCAGGGCGACAACAGCGCAGTTGGTACCGGCCACCGCCACCAGCAGGTCATAATCACCGGCGGGAAGCTGGACGTAAGGATCGGTGACATCATCGTAGGCGAAGTTGGTGAGCACGGCCGTGCCCCCATCCGTACAAATGTCCACCTCTGTGCCACTGCTGGCAAACGGTGCGTAATGGGCCAGGCGCAATTTGGCAGTGGTGGGGGAAACGGCCGTGTCATCCACCAGGGCCCGCAGCGCCAACGGCTGGTTGACGCCATCGCCAATAGCCGCCAGCGTGTAGCTGGTATCCTGCATCAGCGTCACGGTGCCACTGATGGCGGCATCGCTGCTGCCGGTGGGCACAATTTCAATGAAATAAGTATCGGCCGGTAGAGAAGTATTAACAATCTCGCCAAATTCAAAATCGGTAATGGCGTCGCCACCGTTCACCCGCACGGTAACGGACGTGCCCAGCGCCGTATCGGCGAAGGGCGCAAAATGGGCCACAGATACCAATGGATCCGCGCCACCGACAGCTGCGGGCCGGTCAGAATCGCTCGCCCATGCTAACACAGAGGGGATCACCATGAGCAAAGCCAACATCACCATAAACAATAAACCTGAGCGGTAAACTTTTTCTCGCATGTTTGCCTCCTAACCTTTTCAGAAGTTCAACTTTTTGAAAAAGTGGACTTCTATTGAGAATTTGAGATTTATAAGCGGTGCGGGGCTTTACAAAGGCCAGATCTGTTTCGCGCGCGTGCCCACAAGCCATCCACACATTTTGTTATCCATTCAGGTATACGCAGGCTGTATGGGTTTTGTACGTATCAAATTCTAAAATTCATTTACAATATCTTTATAAAATATAAAAAGCCCCGGCTGGTACCAGCCGGGGCTTTGGTTTTTGCGCCAGATGGGTGCATTTCAGGAACCGGTTAACTCACCCAACAAAATAATGTCACCGGTGCGTTGGGGGCTGCCGCCTTCTGGTTCAATGGAGACGCCAACGGCCGTAAACGTGTGCATGGGCGTCAGCGAATGGACAATCAGCGCCCGCTGCCCCTGCACATCCACCGCAAACGTCTCGGCCGTGTCGTGCCCATCCTCCCGAATGAGCAATACCTGGTACACCTGACCGGGGGCCAAATCGGCCATGCCATCTACCAGGAGCAGCGATAGATTGGTGTTGGGATCAAATAAAAGCTGGCCCACTGCCTGGGGTTGGGTTTCTGTGCCCGGCAAAACCACCAAATCTACGTCTGGCGAAGCAAACAGGGCCAGCACTTCGTTGGCAGCGTCCAGGTCACTTTGTAAAGTTTCGGCCAGGGCAGTTAACGCTACCAGTTGGTCGGATAAGGCGGTATTCTGGTTGCGCAATATGGCCGTTTGCGCCGCCCATTCATCCTTTTCATCGGCCAGCAAAGAGGCTTGCATCTGGGCGCTGTCGCGTTCTTGCCGCAGCGTCTCTAGCTGGGTTTGCAGCCGGATATTTTCACTGTTGGTCTGGCTCACGGCCGTAACCAATTCCTGGTTGGCCTGCTGCAACACATTATTTTCGGCCTGCAGGGCCTGAATGTGAGATGCCTGCTCCGCCATCTGCCGCTCATAGCGGGCGGCGCGGTTTTGCCAGAGGAAGGTGGTGAAGATGAGGGTGATCAGGGCGACGCCAACGGCCGTGCCCCACACCGGCGGCGTCAGAAAAGCCCGCAACCGCTCCGGCCAACCCGGCGCGCGCGCTGGCGCTTTGGCCGGTTTGCCTGGCCGGTTAACCGGCGCAAAGCGGGCCTGGGCAGCGGCCGTTACCCGCGCCATGAGCGCCTCTTCCATTTGCGGTGATGGGGAGACGGGCACGGCCGTATGCGTCAACGCCGCCACCGCCTGCTGCATGTCCCGCAGTTCAGCTTCCGCTTCCGGGTGGCGCGCCAGATAGTCTTCTACCTCTTGCTGTTCATCTTCCGTCAGGCCGCCCAATGCATACAGCGCCAGCAGCCCCTGCATCTGCTCGTCCATTTTATTCCTCGAAGCCAAAACCATTGGCCCGCAGCGCCCGCCCCAACTTTTCCAGCGCCAACTGCGCTCTGGTATTGATGGTGCCAAAGGGGATGTTTTTCTCCTGGGCAATTTCGCGCCGGGTCATCCCCTGGAAATAAATCCACTCGATCACGTCTCGTTGATCGGGCGGTAGTTCGGCCAATGCTTGCTGTACCTGCTGCTGCTGGATGGAAACCCAGGCAACTTCGGCCACGTCCGGTTCGGCGTCCATTGTGACGACCCGTTCCATGTGGGGGGCACGGCCGTCTGGCAATGATTCCACCACCACGTTCTTCTGACGACGAATGGTATCAATGGCCAGGTTGCGGGCAATGCCAAACAACCAGCTTTGAAAATTGCCGCGCTGCCCGTCAAACGTATGCGCCCCATTCCAGATGCGCCAGAATGTTTCCTGGCAGGCATCCTCGGCCACCGCCTGGTCGCCCAATAATTTCACACAGAAGCCGGTCACACGCCCGCCGTATCGCTCAAAGAGCGCTCGAAAGGCGGCTACCTCACCATTGGCTACCAGCGCCAGCAGTTGTTCATCGCTCCATTCGTTCATTCTCTGCTCATGCTCTACAGCCGAACGAATTTCTTTGTTATACAGAAATACGCATAACGTTGTTGGCTGTATGTGCCAGAAGTGTAGAACATTGATAATCGTTGGGCAATTTTCCTGTATGGCGTCATGTGGCCGGACTACACCAGGGCGATTGCATTACTCAATTCCCGGCGATTGAAATCGCGGCTACAAACAGCAAAGCCCACCTTCGTGGGCTGGTATCCGCTGAGTTTTAGTCGGCGAAGGCCGACTTTGCCTTTTGTTGGTGCAGATTTATCTGCCTTTTCCAGGAGCATGCAATCGTCCTACCAGATCACACCATAAAAATTCGCAATACGACCGTCTCCGGTATAATACGCGCGACAATGATTGTCACCATAAACCAACTGGAGGTAGTTATGATACGAAGAATCGTTTTGTTGTTGGGCATCCTGACACTGTTCACGGCCGTGCTGTATACGGCCGTGCAGGCTCAAATCCCCCCCGAAGACAATAGCTGGCAGGCCAAAGTAGACCCCTGGGTACTGCAAACGGCCGATCCCACCCTGGCCGGGCCAGATGGTGTTTTGCCCGAAACCGAATTCCTGGTCTACCTGGCCGAACAGGGCGACGTCAGCGCCGCCGCCAACCTGCCCACCAAAGAGCAAAAAGGGCAGTATGTGTTTGACACGTTGACGGCCGTAGCCAGGCGTACCCAACCCGCCGTCATCACCCACCTGGACGCATTGGGCGTCTCGTATCACCCTTACTGGATTGTCAACATGATCTGGGTGCGCGGCGATATGACCATCGTGCAGCAAATGGCGCAGCGTGATGACGTGGCCCGCCTGATTGCCAACCCCACTGTGCCCCTGCAACTCGTCCCCACCACCCCGGAACAAATGCAGCGCGCCCTGGAAGCGATTGAACCAAACATCACCCTGGTCAATGCCCCATCTGTGTGGGCGCAAGGCGTCACCGGCGCCGGCGTGGTGATTGGTGGGCAGGATACCGGTTATGACTGGGATCATCCTGGCCTCATTAATCAGTATCGCGGCTGGAATGGCAGCAGCGCCGACCACAACTACAACTGGCACGACGCCATCCACAGCGGCGGCGGCGTCTGCGGCGCCAATTCGCCTGAACCATGTGACGACCACGGACATGGCACCCACACCATGGGCACCATGGTTGGTAATGATATGCACCCTTCCAACCCCAGTTGGCCGGCAGGCGCGACTAACGCCGTGGGCATGGCCCCCGGCGCTAAATGGATTGGCTGCCGCAACATGAACGTGGGTGATGGCACACCCGCTACCTATACCGAATGTTACCAGTGGTTCATCGCCCCCACCGATTTGAATGGGCAAAACCCCAATCCGGCTCTGGCCCCCCACGTCATCAACAACTCCTGGGGCTGCCCGCCTAGCGAAGGTTGCACCGTGGGGGATGAATTATTGGCGGTGGTGCAGAATGTGGTCGCGGCCGGCATTGTGACCGTTCATTCCGCCGGCAACAGCGGTTCTGCTTGTGGCACTGTCAACACCCCTTCCGCCACCTATGACGAGTCGTACAGTGTAGGCGCCACCAACAACAGTGATGTCATCGCCTCGTTTAGCAGCCGGGGGCCATCCACCTTTACCGGTGGTTTAAAACCGGATATTTCCGCGCCGGGTGTGAGCATTCGTTCTACTACCCGTTTTGGCAACTACGGCACCTCTTCTGGCACCAGTATGGCCGGGCCGCATGTGGCCGGGATGGTGGGGTTACTGATTTCAGCACAACCGCTGCTGGCAGGGCAGGTAGACATCATTGAAACCCTGATTAATGGCACGGCCGTGCCCCTGACCAGCAGCACCCAATTCTGCGGCGATGACCAGCCCGGCGATGTGCCCAACAATGTGTATGGACACGGCCGTATTGACGCCCTCAACGCTTATAACCACATTGAAGATTACATCAACGTGGTGACATTGGGCCTCGGCAAAAGCGGCCCGGCTACGGCCGTTCCCGGCGAGTGGATCACCTACACCCTCACGCTGCAAAATCTCCATGCCATCAGCGTCACCAACAACGTCGTTCTCACCGATGTTATTCCCGTAGACGCCACCTTTATCACCGCCACCCTGCCGCACACCTTTGACGGCACGACCGTACAGTGGGACTTTGCCTCACTGTCCGCCAATGAGACGGTTGAAGTGACATTAGTGGTGGCTACAGAATTGACGACCAACGCCACCGTAATCGAAAACAACCAATATGGCAGCCAGAGTGACGAAGCCGCTTTTGTGTCCGGGCCGCCCGTGCAAACCACCCTTATCCCGTTTGAACTGGGCATCGGCAAAACCGCCTCGGCCACGGAGATCATGCCCGGCGACTGGCTGACCTATACCATCACCGTAGAAAACCTCAATCCGGTCGCCGCCACCCACAATGTGGTGTTAACCGATGTGGTACCGGCCAACACCATGTTTATTACCGCCACCACGCCGCATACCTATGATGGCACGACTGTGCAATGGGAAACCGCAGAACTGGCGGCTGACACCTCCTGGGAAGTGACGCTGGTGGTGGCTGCGCCGTTAAGCACCACCGCCAATCTGGTAGAAAATGCGGAATATAGCGTGCGCAGTGATGAGGTCACGGCCGTGTCTGGCCCGCCTGTGCAAACCACCATTACCCCACTGGCCCATGCCCTGGCCTTGCATAAAGCGGCTTCCGCTGCCGAAATCAACGGCGGCGACACGCTCACCTACACCCTCACCGTCACCCATGAAAACCCGGTATGGCCGACCACCAACGTGGTTCTCACCGATGTGCTGCCCGCCAATACCACCTTCATTACCGCCACTTTACCCTTCACCATGGATGGCGATATCATCTATTGGCACACGCCCTCGTTAGAGGCCGGTGGGGTGTGGCAGGTGCAGTTGGTGGTGAGTGCCGACATCAGCGATACTGTTTATACGATAGAAAATGCCGATTATGGAGTGCGCAGTGATGAGGTCACAACAGTAGTCACCGGCCCACCCGTCATCACCTTTGTGGGTACACCCTTTAGACTGTATTTACCGATCATTCTCAAACCATAACCCCCGTTTGTAGTAGGCGATTTATCGCCTTTTGACGGCGATGAATCGCCTACTACAAACAATAGAGATCACACCATGAAACGAGCAGTCAGCATCAGCCTCGGCGCATCCGACCGGGACAAAGCGGTCGAAATTGAACTGTTAGGCGAAAAGGTGAGCATCGAACGGCGCGGCACTGATGGCGACATCAGCCGCGCCACCGCCCTCTTCACCGAATTGGACGGGCAGGTGGACTGCCTGGGTGTGGGCGGCATTGATCTGTGGGTGGACATGGGCGAGCGCCGCTACAATATCTCCGCCGCCCACAAACTCATCCAAAACGTTAAAAAGACACCGGTGGTGGATGGCAGTGGCCTGAAAAATACGCTGGAACGGCAGGTGGTAGATGCCCTTATCGCCGGGCTTGGCGAACAGTACAGCCGGGGCAAAGTATTCATCACTGTGGGCGTAGACCGGTATGGCATGACCCTCAGTTTTGCCGATCATGGCTATCAGGCAACCTATGGTGACTTGATGTTTTCGGTAGGTATTCCCATCGCCGTTCACAGCCTGAGATCGCTCAATATCCTGGGACGTCTGTTGGCGCCCATCATCACCAAGCTACCGATCAGCGTCCTGTATCCCACCGGTGAAAAGCAAGACCAGATTGTGCCCAAATTCAGCAAATGGTATCAGTGGGCGGACGTCATCGCCGGCGACTGCCATTACATCCGGCGGCACATGCCGGATAATTTGTCGGGCAAAGTCATTGTCACCAACACAACGACGGGCAAGGATATGGAACTGTTCCGGCAGCGCGGGGTGACGCACGTACTCACCTCTACGCCCATGCTAGACGGCCGTTCCTTTGGCACCAATATGATGGAAGCAGCATTGACGGCCGTTGCCGCCAAAGGCCGCACCCTCACCCGCGCCGAACTGAGCGAGATGATCGCCCAATTGGATATGAAACCGACTATTCATCAGCTGTAAGTGTCATGTGTCAGGTGTCAGGTGTCAGGTTTCCAAGAACATGACACCTGACACACGACACATGACACATGACACCTGAAAAATTCCCAGAGGAAATATGGACTGTGTGATTATTGCCGGTGGACTGCCGGGGCCAGACGACCCCATTTATGTGTACACCCAGGGAAAACCAAAGGCGCTGTTGGAGATGCACGGCCGTACCCTTCTGGAGCGTGTCGTAGATGCCGTGCAGGAATCAAAATACATCGAAGAGGTCATCATCGTTGGTCTGGGCAGCGACATGGGCATGAACTTCAAGCGCCCGGTCATTCACCTGCCCGACCACGGCAGTCTGGTTAAAAATGGCACCGCCGGCCTCGACTGGATTATTAAAAACAAACCACAAACCACTCACGTCTTGGGCGCGTCTGGCGATGTCCCCCTTCTCAGCGGGGCCATCATTGATGACCTGATAGACACTTGCCGCCCCTTCGACTATGGCGTTTATTACAACTTCGTCACCAGAGAGACAATGGAAAAACGCTTCCCCCACTCCAGCCGCACCTACGTCAAACTCAAAGGACTGGAAGTAGCCGGTGGCGATGTCGCCGTCCTCACCACCCAACTGGGCAAAGAACAAGAATTGCTGGAAATGTTAGCCAGCGCCCGCAAACACGCCTGGAAAATCGCCCGCATTGTCGGTCTGCGCATGTTGCTCAAGCTGCTGTTCCGCCGGGTGACGCTGACCGACATCGAAACCACCGCCCAACGGCTCACCGGCTTCCCGGTCAAGATACTGCTCAACCCCCACGCCGAAGCCGGCATGGACGTGGACAAACCGCACCAGGTGGATTTGATGCGAGATGAGTTGAAGAAGATGGAGATTAGAGATTAGAGATTGGAAATCTCCAATCTCTAATCTATAGGAGACATCCTCATGTTTGAAGTTTCCCCTGAAACGCAAAAAATTCTGGCCACTATCCGCAATTTTGTAGACGAAGAATTAATCCCGTTGGAAGCCGATTTTTTAGGCAAAGAATTTACGGATATAGAACCAATACTGGCCGAAAAACGGCAACAAGTAAAAAAGCTGGGCCTCTGGCTGCCGCAAATTCCCAAAGAGTACGGCGGTCTGGGACTGACGCTGTTTGAACATGGGCTGGTCAGCCGGGAATTGGGGCGCACCCCCATCGGCCATTACACCTTCAACTGCCAGGCCCCCGACGCCGGTAACATGGAAATCCTGATCGAACATGGCACGGCCGAACAAAAAGAGCGATTCCTCATGCCCCTGCTGCGCGGCGAGATTCGCAGTTGCTTTTCGATGACGGAGCCAGAGTATGCCGGCTCTAACCCGGTGATGATGGGCACAACGGCCGTGCGCGAAGGCGACAGCTACATCATAGACGGCCACAAATGGTTCACCTCCTCGGCCGACGGCGCGGCCTTTGCCGTGGTCATGGCCATCACCAACCCCCACGCCGAAAACAAACACCTGCGCGCCAGCCAGATCATCGTGCCATTGGACACGCCCGGTTTTGAACTGGTGCGCAACATCTCCATCATGGGCGAGGCAGGCAGCGGGTGGGCCAGCCATGCCGAAGTACGTTACCACGAAGTGCGCGTGCCGTTGAGTAATCTGTTAGGCGCGGAAGGCGCCGGTTTTGCCATTGCCCAGGAGCGGCTGGGGCCGGGGCGCATCCACCACTGTATGCGCTGGTTGGGCATCGCCGAACGCGCCTTTGACCTGATGTGTACGTATTCGCTGCGCCGCCAGATTGCCCCCGGCAAAACCCTGGCCGACCAGGGCACGATTCAAGGCTGGATTGCCGAAAGCCGCGCCGCCCTCAACGCGGCCACGCTCATGGTGATGGACACGGCGCAAAAAATTGACAAACACGGCCAATATGCTGTGCGCGATGACATTTCGTTGATTAAGTTTCACGTCGCCGGGGTATTACAGCAGGTGCTCGACCGCGCCTTGCAGGTGCATGGCGGCCTGGGCATGACGGATGATACCCCCATCGCCTGGTGGTACCGCCACGAACGCGCCGCCCGCATTTATGACGGGCCGGATGAAGTACACAAATGGTCGGCCGCCCGGCGCATTTTGCAGCGTTACTTATGAGGGTTGGCTAGAGCCAGCCCTTATAAGTAACGTTCGACCTTTTTGCGGTTGCCATAACCGCTGCCGGAATAGGCGCTGATGTCTATCAAAAAGCCAAAGGCAACAATGACCCAGCCAAAGCCGGTCACGCCTAATTCGGCCGACCAGACCGCCAGATAAGCCAGCATAGTCCAGGGCAGGAAAAAGAAGCCGCAGCAGGACAACAACAACGAGTTGATGGCAGCATTAAAGCGGGCAGGTTCCATCAGATACCAGGCAACAAGGGCAAAACGGGGACCTAAAAACAGCAGGATCGTTACCAAACAACACATGTTTCTCTCCTTTTGTCACTATACACCGCCTGGTACGTTCCAGACGCCAGTATGTCGCAAAACAGCAGTAAACCCACCCACTCACGCTGTTTGGGCAATTCCCAGGGCATTAAGCATGGGGCGGAATTTCAGGGCAGTCTCATCCCACTCTTTTTGCGGCTGTGAATCGGCGACGATGCCGGCGCCGGCATGTAACCAGACGCGCCGGTCTTGGGCAATGGCCGAGCGGATGCCGACGGCAAACGCGCCATCCAGGTGATGATCCAGCCAGCCTACCGGGGCGGCATACCAGCCCCGCGGCACCGGTTCGGCCTGGGTGATGTAGGGCAACGCCAGGTGACGGGGTGTGCCGCCCAGAGCGGGGGTGGGATGCAAAATTTCCAATAGGGGCAAGACGCCGGTTGGCGCGGGCAAACGGCCGTACACCGGTGTAAACAAATGTTGGATATACCCCAACCGCAGCACGTCTGGCCGGTCGGATACGGTCAACTCGGCCATAACCGGCGCTAACCGCCGCCGAATAGAGTCGGTGACAACGGCGTGTTCATACAAATCTTTGTCGCTGTTCAACAGTTCGTGGGCCAGTGTTTCATCTTCGGCAGGCGTTGCCCCCCGGCGAATGGAACCAGCCAGGGACATGGTGTGCAGGTCACGGCCGTGTACCTGCACCAACAACTCTGGCGTGGCCCCATAGAAGGCATGGTATGGCAGCGGTTCAAACAAAAAACGATAACAATCTGGGTACGTTTGGTTCAGATAAGCCAACGCCCCGGCCACATCCACCGGCTCCTCAAAACGCAGTTCACACACCCGTGACAGGACAACCTTATTGAATGTACCGGCGCGCATCACGGCCGTTGCCCGCTCAATCATCTCGGCCCACACCGCATAGGGCATGGGGTAATCCATTTGCTGCAAAGCCACGTCAGGGGAGGCGGCGGGGGGTTCGTCTTGTAACAAGGCCAACCGCGCCGGCAGCGCCTCGCGCAGCGCCGCCAGCACCTCGGCCACATCTTCAACGGCCGTGACTACCGCATTGATCGTCAACCAGCTTTCAGCGCCGACCTGCGTCAGTTGATAATGGGGCAATATAAACTGCGCCGGGTGGAAAGCGGCCCAGGTATTATCGGGCACAAAATCATCGGCAAAAGCAAAACCGCCAAAAAGCCGGGGTGCGGCCAACGGCTGCCCCCCATCAGCAATAACGGCGTCCTGAAACAGGGTGCGCGCCTGCTGGTGAATGGCCTGAAAACGTGCCGGCCCCCAGGCGCGCAAATCCGCCGCCACGCCAAACCCGGCCGACGCCACCGCCTGATGCGCCGCCTGCCAGAAAAAACGTTCCTGCCCCTGCGCATGGTGCAAAAAGGCCGCCATTGTGACCCCTGGCGCAGGAATCGTAACGCTAACAAGCCGGGATTGCGTGTCAGAGATTGGCAGTTCGCTCTCAAAACTCTCAATCCCCCAATCTCCCAAGCCTTCGGCTTTGCTCAGGGCAGACCTCTCAATCGCCATCTTCTTCAAACCCCACACTGCGCAGCAGCACCGGCAGCAATGTCTGTAAAATACGCGGCGGTTCCGGTTCGCCAGTGTAGACCCAGCGAATGATGACGCCAACCATCGCCCCCATCCAGGCATAGGCCACCACTTCCGTATCCACCGGGGCAATGTCGCCAACGGCAATCGCTTCTTGCAACTGCGTTTCAATTAGCCGGGCAAAACGATCATTGATTTCGTTGCGTTTGTTTTCAAAGGCCGCGCCCAACCCCACCGCCTGCACCAGCAGCAGTTTGGCCGGCCGCCGGTAACGGCCGAACGTATCCAGGCAGGTTTCCAACGCCACGCGCACACGGGCCATGCCTGCCTCTTCCTGGTGAATGGCCTCGGTCACGCGCCGTTCCAGCAAATCGGCAAACTGATCCACCAACGCCAGAAACAGCCGTTCTTTGTTGGGAAAATGGAAATAAATGGCGCCTTTGGAGGTATGCGACTCGGCAATAATTTCGTCTAGCCGGGCATCGTGGTACCCCTTGTTGGCAAAAACATCCAGCGCCGCATCCAGGATGCGGGATTTGGTAGCTTCGGGGTCACGGGGCGTGGAGGGGGCATCGTTCATAAGTCATGTTTTTGAGTTATTTATGTCTTTAACTGTTTTAGTGTTCAGGTGTTCGGGTGTTAATAGACCCGCCAGTCTGTTGATAGTAAGATAGCATAATTGTGGCCAGCAGCAAGTGGCAGGTCATTGACCGATCCCTTGCGCGGGGCTG
>JAHBVI010000120.1 GCA_019637635.1 Anaerolineae bacterium | reverse complement strand
CCGTAACTTTTCCGCCACCGTACCATTTCGATGATAGATGAGCAGGGGCGTTTGTCCTCTGGAAATACAATCCAGGTTAATGATCACGGCGTTTTGATAGGGATGCCCCTGTTTTTGCCACACCTGTTTCAGCGCCCCAGACCCCAACAACCCCCACTCCTCATTATCCAAAAACAGTAACTGCACCTCTTGTTGCAGTTCTGGATGTTGATGCAGCCATTCGGCCAGGGCCATCAGGCCAATAACGCCGCTGGTATTGTCCTCGCGGTTGTGTGGGTTGGGAATAAACAGGATGAGGAGCGACAGAAAAATAAGCAGGTGAAACCACGTCGCCAGCCCCACAGTCGCCAATAGCAGCGAGACGAGTACCAGCAACCCCACCAGCAACACCAGGGCCAGGATTTGCCGGGTATGCCCGATCAGCCGAAAAAGCCAGGAAAACCAGAAGGGAATGATGGTTGGTGTATCGTAGTGGGCCAGGAAGATGACACGGGGATGATCACATTGTGTCGCCAGGTTGGTGCAGCGGAGCAGTTTGCGGGCCTCGATACGGCTGGTGGTAAAGTTTCGGCCGTGCAACTGTGATTCCAATTCCTGTAAGAACTGTTCTTTTTGCTTCTTTGTGACGCGCACCGGGTAACGGCCGTGCCACTCCCCATCCAACTTGGCTATCAACTCATTCATCATCATTGCCTTTGATTCGCAGATTCAATTATCCCAAACGAACTGGTTTGGGGAGAGAGGAATCGTTTGCACCCGCCAATTGGATTTCGATTTTAGCAATGGGAATGACAGCCGCACTCTGAACAGTTCCCCGCGTGTAGGAGCGTTTCTACCAGCTAACCATATGCCATCTGCCGCCGAGGGGTTGTAACGTTCTTGCAGTAGGCCGTTGGGCACGGCCGTGACGGTGATAGATTTTAAGACGTTATCTTCGGCCCCTTCTTCATAGTTATATTTCACGAAAATGGTGGTGGTGATGTAATCCTCGTTGCGAACGGTCAAGATGGATGGCAAGGAACCGGCGACCTCCATCTGCTGCCCGGCGCGTATCTGGCGCACTTGCATCGAAAACTGTGAGGTTTGCAGGGTAGCGGTACGCTGCCCCTCCACCTTTTCCGCTTTGGAATCTACAAACAAAGCCTGCTTAATGGCATAGTCCGGGTGAAAAAGATAACGCGCCCGTTTGTAATCAATTTTGCCAAACAATCGTTGGTCAATACGCGCCATGCCCATGCGATCCAGCGCCTCGCGGGTAATATCCTCGCCAATGTCGGCTACCAGGTCACTCTCTTGTTGGAAAATGAGCACGGCCGTTTCCCGATAATCATAAATCGCCTGCACCACCAACCGCAGCGATGCTTTTTCAATTTCTTCCAGCCGGTCTAAATCTTGTGATAGTTGGCGTGGGTCAAGAAGCATGGCATTCTCACAACAAACGGGGTTGAACTTCCGGGGTCACTGTTTCATCATCCGGGTCAGATGGAGTAAATTGCGGGACTTCCCCAATCTTCTGCCTGGCTAACTGGGCGTACTTCTCTTCCAACTCAATTCCCAGATAACGCCGTCCCAGACTCAAGGCCGCCAGCGCCGTCGTGCCACTGCCCATAAAGCAGTCAAGCACAATATCATCTGGTTCGGTGAGCAGTTTGATGAAGCGACGGGGCAATTCTAGGGGAAACTTTGCCTCGTGATCATCATTCGCTCTAACCGATGGAATTTGCCATACACCCCGCGAACCCCAATCGCGCCACTCGTCCCGGCGCAACCGTTGGCGATCCACCTTTGTGATGCCCGGCTTCCAAAAAACATACAGATACTCAAACTCATCCACTGACTTGTAAGAGAGGCTATGCCAGCGTGAATTTTCCCAGGCAGCATCTTTCACCCATACCCGCCGGTCATAGGGATAAAATCCGGCGTCCAATGCCCATTGTTCAATGAGACCACCGACAATTTTCACGCGGGTTTGCGGTTCATATTTGCCCCCACGAATGTTGTTGCCATTGAGGCGGCGGTCAACAGTCTGTTCGCTACACCCTAACATCTGGGCTATTTGGTAGCGGTTCAAGTCGGGATGTTCTGCCTGAACGCGCAAGACATCTTCACGGGTAACGGCCGAACCCCGCCGACTAACCACCTCCGCCTGAATCTGTGGCATGGTCGTGTCCTCAAAGACAAGGATGTCGGCAATGTTGATGACCAGAAACCCTCCGGGAGCGATAATGGGAAAATGGAGCACAATGACATCGGCCAAAAGCTGCTGCCAATCAGTAAATGTCAGGTAGGCTTCGTATTCTTTGCCCACAAAATAAGGCGGCGACCAGATGCTCAGGGCTACACTGTTGGGCTTAATGCGCGGCAAGAGGAGACGGGCATCACCCTGGTAAATGTGATTGGAACAAAGTGCATCTTCAATCTCCGCGCCCGCTTCATATAGTTCCGCCATACGCGACTGCAAGTGAACAGGCATCCTGTCAATGTTAAACCCATTTCTTGTTCCATTGGTCGAATTCATCTCACATTCTCCATCTGGCTTTCCGTCAGTTTAACACGATTTCCCCTAGAACGCATGTTTTGAGCCTGTGGAAAACGATGCAAACTGCGCGAAGTTTCTCCGAAACCTTAGCGTTCCTTCGCGTCCCTTCGCGGATCGTTTTCATCCGCCCCGTAAAAACAAACTCCACAACCCAAATCCCACCAACACAAGGGCGAACACAAGATACACAATGGTTGCATTCCGGTCACCCAGGCGAGCGCGGGTTAGCTGCATCCGGCGGCTGCGCTCCCAGTAAAACCCTGGTTTCACCGTAATGCCAAACAACTCGTACAGTCCCCAGGCGACGATGGCAATGTCTAACAAGTTCACGATATTGCTCTGTCTCTTTTTCGTGATGCGTGAGAAGATCACGGGTCACGCATCACGCATCACGTCCGATAATCCGCATTGATGCTTACATAGTCATGGCTCAGGTCACATGTCCAGACAACGGCCGTACCCACCCCCATGCCCACCTGCAACTGTATCTCAAATTCCGGTTGGGCAAAAACATGGGCCGCATCCGCTTCCTGATAGTCGGTTGGCGTCCCCTGCGCTACCAACTGGTACTGTTCCGCACCGGGGATGCCGACCCACAGGCCGGTTTGATTCGAGTCAAACGGGATGCCCGCCCGCCCCGCCGCCGCCAGAATACGCCCCCAATTCGGATCGCTGCCCGCAAACGCCGTCTTCACCAGCGGCGAGGTGGCAATGGTGTTGGCGATGGCGTGCGCTTCGGCATCCGTAGCCGCGCCCGTCACCTGAATTTCCACAAACTTCGTCGCTCCTTCGCCATCCTTCACGATCATCTTTGCCAGTTCGGTGCAGACAAAGGTGAGAGCTTCGGCGAACAGGTCGCGGCTTTGTTCGTTGGCAACGGCCGTGCCACTCGCCCCATTTGCTAGCAGCAGCACCGTATCATTGGTGCTGGTGTCGCCGTCCACACTGATGCGGTTAAAGCTGTGGTGTACGGCCGTGCCCAACATCGTTTGCAACACCTCCGGCGCAACCTGCGCGTCGGTCGTAATCACCGCCAACATCGTCGCCATATTCGGGTGAATCATGCCCGCCCCCTTCGCCATGCCGCCAATCGTCACCACGCCATTTGGCAGTTCCACCGCCACCGCCAGATGTTTCGGCCGGGTATCCGTCGTCATAATCGCCCGCGCCGCCTCTATCCCTCCACCCCTTTGCGCCTCCGCGCCTTCGCGTTGAAGAATCTCCACGGCCGTTTCCACCCCCGCCCGTATCTTGCCCATCGGCAACTGCACACCAATGACGCCGGTGGAGAGCAGCAGTACCTGATCGGGACGGATGCCTAACGCCGCTGCTGCCAACCGCTGCGTTTCCCGCGCATTGGCCAGCCCCGGCTCACCCGTGCAGGCATTGGCGTTTTTGGCATTGGCGATAATGGCGCGCACGGCCGTGTTGTTCATTGCCAACGTCTCTCGATCCACGATGACTGGCGCGGCCACCACCTGATTCGTGGTGAAAACGGCCGCACAGCTACAATCCTGCCTGGAATACACAAGAGCCAGGTCAAGCTGATTCTCTTTTTTCAAGCCGGCGGGCACGGCGACGGCCGTGAACCCCGCCGCACTTGTCACACTTCCCTCTTTTCGCAATGTGAACATTTCATTCCTTCAAAAAAATGGAACGCAGATAAACGCGGATAAACGCTGATTTTGGAGATGTTCGCCGAAGAAAAAAATGAATCCGCGAAAATCTGCGAAAATCCGCACCCCACTCCTCTTAATCCCGCTTAAATTTGCTGTAATCTGGCGCGGCGTAGCGGGTTTTGCCACCATCGCTCACCTCCATCATCGCCCGCACCTTCATTTGCAGGCCAAACAGGGTGATGAAACCTACCGCATCCGACTGGTCATACACATCTTCCTGGCCGAAGGTGGCAAAATCTTCGCGGTAGAGGCTGTGCGGGCTGTAACGGCCGTTCACAATCACATTCCCCTTATACAACTTCAACTTCACCCAGCCCGTTACCGTTTCCTGCGTTTTGTCCACAAACGCCTGCATCGCCTCGCGCAGGAAGGTGTACCATTTGCCATCATACACCAGTTCCGCGTAGCGTACCGCTTGCTGTTCTTTGTAATGCATCGTGTCCCGATCCAGGCACAGTGTTTCCAGCTCGTGATGGGCGGCATAGAGAATCGTGCCACCGGGTGTCTCATACACCCCATGCGACTTCATGCCCACCAGCCGGTTCTCCACCAGGTCAATCCGGCCAATGCCATGTTTGGCCCCCAGTTCATTCAGCTTTTCAATAATGGCGGCAGGGGGCATTTGTATGTCGTTCACGGCTGTTGGTATCCCCTTCTCAAAATCAATCTTCACCACCTCCGCCACATCCGGGGCCGCTTCTGGGGAAACGGAAAGCTGGTACATCACCTCTTCCGGTTCCTGCGCCGGGTCTTCCAAAATGCCGCCCTCGTGCGACAAATGCCACAGGTTCGCATCCCGGCTGTAGATGGACTTCTCCGTCTGGGTGACGGGCACGTTGTGTTTGCGGGCATACGCCAGCGCATCCTCCCGCGAGCGGATGTCCCATTCGCGCCAGGGAGCAATGACGGTCAGCGTAGGATTGAGTGCCTTGTAGGTCAACTCAAAACGCACCTGATCATTGCCCTTGCCGGTGGCCCCATGCGCGACGGCATCGGCCCCTTCCGCTTCGGCAATCGCCACCTGCCATTTGGCAATCAGCGGTCGGGCCACCGACGTGCCCAGCAAATAGCGCCGCTCGTAAATGGCCCCGGCCTGCATCATCGGAAACAGGAAATCTTTGGCAAATTCATGGCGCAAATCTTCCACATACACCTTGCTCGCGCCGCTGGCGAGTGCCTTTTCTGTCAGTCCGGCCAATTCGGCGTCACCCTGGCCCAGGTTGGCGCAAAAACAGATGACTTCGCAGCCATAATTTTCGCGCAGCCAGGGCACAATGACGCTGGTGTCCAGCCCACCGGAGTAGGCCAGCACCACTTTGTTAACTTGCGGTATTTCTTTTTTCTTGGGCATGAGAATTTCTCCTTTTGGATAATTGGATATTTGGGTAATTGGGATATTCGGGATTGGAGATTGGAGATTGGAGATTGAGAGATTGCCCAATCTCCAATCTCTAATCTCCAATCTCTCCTGTATCGGCGCATTGAGATGGAGGACTACGGCCGTTTCGTCACACGCATGTCTTACCGGGCATTGCACACAGTCGCGGTACACCTTCTCCGGGAAGCGTTCCATGCTGGTGACGGCAAAGCCGACGCTCTGGAAAAATTTGACGGCGCGGGTGAGGGCAAAGAGGGTGGGCACCCCCCGCTGCCGCGCCTGCACAATCAACTCTTTGACAATGGTGCTGCCCCAGCCCTGCCCCTTCACATCATCATGCACCGCTAACGAGCGCACTTCGGCCAGCGCTTCGGTATAAAACAGCAAGGAGACGCAGGCAATGACTTGCCCATTCACCACTCCCACCAGCCAATCCGGCAGCGTCTCCTGAACAGATTGTGCCGAACGTGGCAGCACATCCCCGCGGCGGGCATGTTCGTGCAGCAGTTCCAAAATGCCGGGAATGTCAGTGGGGCGGGCGGGACGGATGTTCATTCTACTCCAGGCATTGCGCCAGAATATCTACGGCCGTATCAATCTCTACCTTGTCCACCACCAGCGCCGGGGCAAAACGGAGTACGTTTTCGCCCGCGCCGATGAGGATGAGGCCACGTTCACGAGCAGCGGCGATGATGGGGGCGGCGGGTACGTTTAGCTCCACGCCCACCAGCAGACCCAGGCCGCGCACAGCCGTGATCTTATCTGACTCCAACATTTGCAGCCGATGTTGCAGATACGAGCCGTGAAAGCGCACCTTCTCCAAAAACTCCGGCTGGTTGACGCGATCAAAGACCACATTCGCGGCCGCGCACACCAACGGCCCGGCGGCAAAGGTGCTGCCATGATCACCCGGTTTCAGCGCATCCGCCACCTGTTGGGTCATCAGCGTCGCGCCCATGGGCAGGCCACCCGCCAGCGGTTTGGCCAGCGTCATGATGTCCGGCTTCACACTGTAATTCTGGTATGCCCACAGTTTGCCGGTACGCCCCAGGCCACATTGCACCTCGTCAAAGATGAGCAGCGCGCCAGACTGGTCACACAACTGCCGCAGCCCTTTCAAAAAGTCCGGCGTGGCCGGATTGACGCCGCCTTCCCCCTGCACCGGCTCTACGATGACCGCACACGTCTGCTCGTCAATGACTGCCCGCGCCGAATCCAGATCGTTAAACGTGGCAAATTCGACATCCGGCATCAGCGGCGCAAACGGCCGTCGGTACTGCTCCTTGTACGTGACGGATAGCGCGCCCACGGTACGGCCATGAAAGCCACCACTGAAAGCTACAATTTTGGTTTTGGAGATTGGAGATTGGAGATTGGAGATTGTCAAGCCATCCCCACTCTCCAATCTCTGATCTCCAATCTCTTTCCGCGCATACTTCCGGGCAAACTTAATGGCCGCTTCATTTGCTTCCGCGCCGGAGTTGCAGAAGTACACCTTGTCGGCGAAGGAGTTTTCCACCAGCTTTTGCGCCAGCCGCACCTGCGGTTCGCTGTGGTACAGGTTGCTGATGTGGGTGAGTTGGTGGGCCTGGGTGGCTACGGCCGTAACCCATTCCTCATCGCTGTGCCCCAACGCCGTCACCGCAATCCCGGACGTAAAGTCCAGGTATTCGTTCCCCTCGGCGTCAACCAGTTTTAACCCTTTGCCCTGCGTAAAAACGACCGGGGCACGGCCGTAGGTCTGCAAAATATATTGTGATTCTGCCTGAATAATTTCTTGTGTGTTCATACTATTCCTCATTGAGATCAGAGATTGGAGATTGGAGATTCCATAATCTCTAATCTCTGATCTCTAATCTCCAATCTCATCTTTCAACAACTACTCCCATCATCCACTTCAATAAACCGCGACATGATGTGAATGTCTTGCCGTAGTTGCCAGCCGGTAGCCTGCCAGAAGGCAATGCCTGTTTCGTTTTCGCCAAAGATAAAGAGGTGACATTTGCTGATGCCAATCTCTTTAAGGGCTGCCAGGGCGTGATCAACCAGTTGGCGGGCAATGCCTTGCCGCCGGTAATTCGGGTGGACAGTGACATGGTGGATATATCCCCGACGGCCGTCGTGCCCACATAAAATCGTGCCCACCAGCCGCCCATCCACCAGCGCCACAAAACTCATGCCCGGATTCCGCTCCAGGTAAAAGCGAATGGCGTCCGGCTCATCCGCGCTGCTCAACCCCACCCCCGGCGTTTCCTGCCACAGGCTGATGGCGTCCTCATAATAGTTCATCGTAAATTCAATAATTTCTGTTTTCATAGTTGTCATTGGTCATTGGTCATTAGTCATTGGCCTGGTCTACTGCCCACCGATTACCTTTTACCGATCACCGATTACCGTACCCCCTCCATTCAGCAACCCGTTCAGATTGACAATGCGCGCCTGGGGGATGCCCTGGGCTACGGCCGTACACGCCGCCCGCACTTTGGGAATCATGCCATCGGTAATCACGCCGGCGGTAATCAACGCTTCCGTTTGGGAAATGGTCAGGTGGGGCAGAATGGCCCCCTGCTGCCGCACGCCGGGCACATTGGAGACAAAGTTCAGCACATCCGCACCCAACGCCTGGGCCACTGCTGCCGCGGCGTCATCGGCGTTTACATTATACGGCCGTCCGTCCATACCCAACGAAATAGGGGAGATGACGGCCGTGAACCCACCACCCACCAACTGTTCAATCAAACTGAAATTCACTTCCACGATCTCGCCCACAAAACCCAGATCGGCGGTGGGGTGCTGCTTTTTTTGGCAGCGCAGCAGGCCGCCATCTACGCCGGAAAGGCCAACGGCCGTCACCCCCGCCGCCAGCAGCGCCCGCACAATCAGCTTATTGCTCAGGCCAGACAACACCATCTCCGCCACCATTAACGACTCCGCATCCGTCACCCGCAGGCCGTCCACCTTTTGCGGCACAATGCCCAACCGCCCCTGCAAATCGGCAATCGCCTTGCCGCCGCCATGCACGATCACGGCCGTGTCGCCCGTCTCTGCCTGAATCTGCCGCACAGCCGACGCCAACCCGGTCAAAAACAGTGGATCATCCAACTCATTCCCACCAACCTTAATCACCTGCATTACCCCATCACCTCCTCACCTGTTCACCGAAGTCCCGTCGTTTCATCCAACCGGAACATCACATTCATATCCTGTACTGCCTGCCCCGCTGCGCCCTTAATCAGGTTGTCAATGGCCGAAGTGATGATCAGCGTTTGCCCGGCTTGCGTCACACCAATGACACAGTTGTTGGTGTGGGTCACATGTGCCAGGGTGGGCGCCTGACCCGGCGGCAGCACGCAGACAAACGGCTCACCGGCATACATCTCGGTATACAAAGCGGCCACGTCACCCAATGCCCAGTCGCCCGCGATGGTAACGTAGATGGTGGACAGGATGCCACGCGGCACGGGCAGTAGGTGGGGCGAGAAGATGAGCGGCGGCGCGTCTGCCTTCCACCACTTCATCACCTGTTCCATCTCCGGCAAATGGCGGTGCGCCCGGCCAATTTTGTACGGGGCAAAGTTGTCGGCCACGTTCATAAAGTGGGTGGTATCGCTGGCCTGCCGCCCGGCGCCGGAGACGCCCGATTTGCTGTCGGCGATGATCGGGCCGGTGAGGGGGATGTTGGCTGCCAGCAACGGCCGTAGCCCCAACAACACACTCGTGGGATAACAACCGGGCACGGCTACCAGGTCAGCCCCCGGTAGCCGCTCTCGCGCCCATTCGGTCAGGCCGTACACGGCCGTTTCCAACAATTCCGGCGCGGGATGTTCCTGCCCATACCATTGCGCGTAGACAGCGGGATCATGCAGGCGGAAATCGGCGCTCAGGTCAATGACTTTGCAGCCGGCGTTCAGGGCGCGCACGGCCGTTGCCGCCGCCGCCGCATGAGGCAGGCACAAAAACACCACATCCACCGTTTCCAAAGGCGCATTTGCCTCGTCAATCAGCGGCAAGTGGGGCGCTTGTGGGTACACATCTGTCAGCCACTTACCGGCAAAACTCTGTGAGGTGGCAAACTGCACCTGCACGTCCGGGTGCTTTGCCAGAATTCGTACTAATTCATAGCCCGTATAACCCGTTACCCCAAAAATCCCTGCCTGAATCATCTCTTAATCTCCAATATCTCAGCACACCGTTAACAAAATAATCTGAACTTTTTCGTGTCATTCCGAGGAGTCTTCGACGAGGAATCCCTACCACTTGTACAGGAGAGGGATTCCTCGCTCCGCAGACTCCGCTCGGAATGACAGGTGTAGTGTGGAAGAAGACTTATTTAACAATGTGCTCAATCTCCAGGTTGCAAAAAAAAACCGCCAGACCCCTCAGGTGTGGGTCTGGCGGTTGTGATTTCATCGTCTCACTTGTGAACTCAGGCAACCTCAAAATCCAGACCTATGGTCTGGCCGCGACGGCGGATAAAAAGAGGTGCGTTGTTCCCAAAGTTTTTCATCGTGCGCAGAATCGTAACAAAGAAACCGGCAGCGTCAATAGCGATTATGAAATTCAGACAATACCACCAAAAACTACCCGGCACAGTTGGACAAATTGACCGGCTTATGGCGTAACAACAATGCGTGGTATTTCGCCAACGGCCGTCTGGCGCATGGCTGTTTCGGCTTCGGGCGGCAGGCTCATGCGGGCGCGCATCTGTGCCCGTGCCTGGGCGGGGTCGCGGGAGGCTACGGCCGTGACCAACGTCTGGAAAAAGTCCGCTTCCCGCTGCCGGGCGGCTTCCAGAGTTGTTGCCGGCTCTTCCCAATAGCGCAAATTGCGCAGCGCCAACAACGGCGAGGCTAACAACTGCAACAACCGGTTATGGCTCATTTGAAAGAGCGCCTGGATCACTTCGCGCCCGCCGGCCCACAGGCGCTGCTGCTCGGCTTCCGGCATGGCATCGGCCGCCCACCAGACAGCCAGAATCTCATCAGTCACCTGCATGTTGCGGGCAACCAGTTCCCGGAAAGCGACAATTTCTTCATCGCTGGCCTGCACTGCCGCCAGCGCGCATACCTCTGGCAAAAGCAGTTGCTCAAACTGCTCCACGTCCCACACAGTGGCGTCCACGCGCCGCAGCGCCAGCAGCAGGGCGTTGCCGAACGCTTCGATCGGTGAATGGGTGACAAAGACGCCACGGCCGTGCTGCGCTTCCACCAACCCTTGCGCGGCCAACATGCGGGTGGCGTCTCGCACCACGGCCCGGCTCACGCCAAACGCTTCCGCCAATTCTGGTTCGGTGGGCAGCGCCGCACCCGGCGCAAATTCACCGGAGACGATGGATTCTTTGACCGCCTCGGCCACCTGTTCCGCCAATGTCTGTTTTTTAACCGATTTCAGAAAAGGTGTTTGCTGCTTCATACGAGTGTGCCTGTTGCCGTCTGTCAATCTGGATATAGAGGCCAGATGATACCACGACGACCAACCCGGCGACCATCCAGGCGGCGCTGATGGATTGCTGTTCGGCCAGATAACCGAGCAAGACGCTGCCAATCATTGCCCCGGCATAACCGGCCAATGACTGCACGGAGAGCATGGCCGAACGGCGAGCAGCCGGAATTTCCCGGTTGATCAGGGTGGCGTGGGGGGAGTTGATCAGCCCCATGTTGAAGTAGGTCAGCCAGAAGAAGAGGGCAGCCAGGGGCACGGCCGTTTGCCCGGCGAGGATGAGCAGCGATAGGCCAAACAAGCCCTGGGCCAGAGCCGCTACCAGCGCATACCGCTGCCGCAGCCAGCGCGAGAGGGGGGTGGCGGCCATGTTCCCGACCATTCCCAGGCCAAAACTGGCAGCCAGCAGCACGCCAAAATAGAGGCTGTTTTCGGCCGCGCCGCCCAACAGCGCCGCAAAACGGGGCTGCCAGAATGTTTCCAATGCTACCATGGCCAGACCGGCGGCAGCGGTGGTACTGAGCAGCAACAGGATGGTGGAATTACGGCGGCTGAGTTGAAAAGCGTCTTGCAAGATAAGCGGCACCTGCCGGAAGCCGCCCCGCCAGCTATCGTCTGTGCCCGACGGCCGTTGCTCGTGTACGGCCGTCATCACCACCACGAGCAAGAGCAATTTAAGGATGAGTGAGATGAAGATGGGCATGGCTAAGGGGGTGAGTACGGCCGTGCCATCGGCAGGCAAACCGGTAAAAAGCTGGGGAATGGCCGAACCCGCCAGGGTGCCGATGCCCAGTGCCAGTAATGAGACGGTACCGGCTTTGGCCAGCGCCGGTTGCAAGTCAATATCCGGATCGGCCGTTTGCAAGGCGTCTACAAACCAGGCTTCCAGCGCCCCGGAAGCCAACGCCCGGCTGACGCCATACAGCGCCCACCCCACCAGCAGCAGGGGCAGGGTAAAAGTGAACAGATGAAGGATGCCGGTCACGGCCATGATGCTGTAAGCCAGCAGCGTCACCCGTTTACGGCCGACGGCGTCCGCCAGGCCACCGGTAGGCAGTTCCAGCAGCACAATGGTGGCCGAGTAAACGGCCATGGCCAGGCCAATTTCAAAGAGGGTGATCCCCCGTGCCTGATAGAGCAGAATGGACAGCGCCGGGGGCAGGGCGGTCGCCAGCCAGAATAGAAACAGCACCAGATAGTACGCCCATTGAATAGATTTTACACTTCTCATTACACCTCATCATGTCATCAGGTCATATGATGACATGATGTATTTTAATAAAATACGAGTCAGTTGTCAATCTTGGTCCTCCCCCCGGACGGGTGAAAGTTGCAAATTTATCCCGGCAATTGCAGTTGACTACAGCAGATAAAGAAAAACGGATAGCAAATCCGTTTATTTCTCCATCCGATGTAGCCAATCACTTGACAAGCTAATATAATTAGTTTATAAACTAATTATATTAGTAATTCGGAGGATGTAGACGATGAAAATTACACAATTTGGTGAAAATTTATGGCAGTTGACCCGGATGGGCATGTTTAACTGTTATCTGGTGCGTGAAGCCGACGGTCTGACATTGATTGACACGGGCATGAGCGGCAGCGGCAAGGGGATTGTGCAGGCGGCGCAGGGACTTGGGTTCCCAATCCAGCGGGTGGCGCTGACCCATGCGCATGGCGACCACGCCGGTTCGTTGGATGAGGTGAGTAAGCTGCTGCCGGGTGTCGAGGTGGCGTTGGCGGCGCGCACGGCCGTGTTCCTGCAAGGTCAGCGCGATTTACAACCCGGCGAACCGCAGGCCAAATTGCGGGGCAGCTTTGTGAACCGCGCCACCCAGGCTACCCGGACGTTGCAAGCCGGCGATAGGCTCGGCTCATTGCGCGTAGTGGCCGCGCCCGGACACACGCCGGATCAGATTGCTTTTTTTGATGAGCGGGACGGCACGCTGATTGCCGGGGACGCTTTCCAGACACAGGGCGGCACGGCCGTGGCCGGCATTACACGCTGGTCGTTTCCCTTTCCGGCCATGGCGACCTGGCATTTACCCACGGCGCTGGAGACGGCCGTAGCCCTACGCGCCCTGAACCCCACCCGGCTGGCGGTGGGGCACGGGCCGGTGCTTGAAGACCCCATTCCGGCAATGATCGCGGCGATTCGGGTGGCGGAGGCGAAGGTCAATGAAAAAACGATGGCTTAACCGGGACCTGGTGATTAACCGGGCGATAGAAATGGCGGATGCGGCGGGCAGCGTCACGGCCGTTTCCCTCACCGCGTTAGCGGAATCGCTCGACGTGCGTGTGCCCTCGCTTTATAACCACGTGGCCAGCCTGGAAGATTTGCAGCATGGCATGGCGGTGGCCGGGGTGCGATTGTTGCTCGATGAATTGCGGGCGGCGGCGGTGGGGTTGGTGGCCCGGCCGTCGTTGGAAGCCATGGCCCACGCTTACCGCCAATTTGCCCATAAACACCCCGGCATTTATCCGCTGACGGTGCGTGCCCCCGAACCGGACGATGCCGAATTGGGGGCGTTGGCGCAGGAATTGGTACAAATGCTGCTGCTGGTCTGGACTACGGTCGGGCTGATGGGGGATGACGCCCTACACGCCATTCGTGGCTTCCGGGCGGTGCTGCACGGCTTCACCGCGCTGGAGTCGGCCGAGGGTTTCCGCCTCTCGCTGGCCCAGGACGAAAGTTTTCGGCGGCTCGTAGCGGCTTATCTGGATGGAATTACAGGTGTGTAGTGCCAGGCACGGGGCGCAAGGCGTTTATGCCCCGTGCCTGGCACTGCCCCTTCGGAGAATCATGGCTACATTGCGCATAATCAATATGACGGCGCGGTTTGTGTTGGAACTGTGTATGCTGGCGGCGCTGGCATACTGGGGTTTTCAGCGGGATGGCGGCTGGCTGCTGCGGCTGGCGGTGGGCGTTGGCGCGCCGCTGTTGGCGGCCACCGTCTGGGGGCTGCTGATTGCCCCCAAAGCAAAACGGCGGCTGGCCGATCCCTGGCGTTTTCTGGTGGAACTGGCGCTGTTTGGGCTGGCAGCGGCGGCGTTGGTGGGGGTGGCACGGCCGTACCTGGCCGCCATTCTCCTGGTTGTTTATCTGATCAACCGGTTGTTGGTGGTGCTGTGGGGGGAAGAAATTGCGGGTCTTTGAGAATTCAGGGGGTTGTGATGCGTGACGAGTGACGAGTGACCAGAGAGGCTTCACGTCTCACTCGTCACTCGTCACGTCATTTCCCACGAAACCCCGTAGAGCCAGGCTGTTGATAAACGCCTTCTGTCAACAGGGGGGCTGTGTGGCTCACATTTAGCTGGCTGGCAAGCTGCACGTCGTCGGCGAAGCCGCGGCCAATCAGTTCTTTGCCAGAGCCGCAGCGGGCGAGGATGTCCGGCAGGTTTCTTTGGGCATGGTGGAAGGCGGCGACGGCCATGTCCGCTTCCGGCGAGCGGGTACCGGGCAATTGGGCAATAATCGCCCCCGCGCCGAGCAGGTCTTCCAGGCTGGGGCGCAGCAGGCCATCGGGCCACCGTTCCCCGGCGGCGATGATGCTGATGCGCTGGCCGAGGGTGGCGGCTTTGGCGGCCACGGCCGTGGCGTTGCGCAGACAGCCCGCCAAAGTGGGCACATCACCCGTGTCCAGGGAGAGGGTGGAGCCATTAGGGGAGGGCAGCACCAGCCGGGTACCGGCGGGAATGGTCAGCAGCGAGGCGGGAGAGAGGGAATAACCAGTCTCATTACTTTGGCGCTTGTGGCTGGCAATGAGGGCGTGGTGGCTTTGGGCAAAGGTGGACAGGGCCTCTGCCTCGCCACGGTAGGGCAGCACTAGGCCGCCGCGCCCGACCACAATGTCCACGCAGGTGGTGAAGGACAGCACGTCCACAATGACCATCACGTCACTGACGGGTAACAGCGTCTCTAACCCTGAAAGCCCCCATTCAAAGCGGATGTGGTATTCGTTTTGGTCAAAGTACACGGCCGTTTAACCCTCCATTTGCTCTTATGGAAATGATATTTCCACTCGTTCGTGTCAGACATCCGATTTCTCAAAGAAATCGGATGTCTGGTTACAACTCAATCCAACACCAACGGGCCGCTGTGTTTGTGCCCGCTGGAATTGAAATAACTGCCGCCGCAAAAGCGCCATTCCAAACTTTCCAGGATGGTCACGGCCGTTGCCGGCGACACCTTCTCCACCACTTCGTCAGCAATCAGCCCACGATACCAGCGACCAGAGCGGGGGAAGGCTTCATGCTCCCAAAAATAACGCAGCCAGCGACGGCCACATTGTTTGCACGTCTCAAGCGAAACTTCCGCGAAACGGCCGTTTGTCTCATCAATGCCAACACTGTGGGAGTCAAAACTGGCATGATGAAAAGGTGGCTCTAACTCGACTTTATCCATTTAGGTGGAATAGCACATCGAATCCACCAGACCATTGAAAACAGAGGTTGGAATTAGGACATAGTCTGGGTCTGGGGCGGACTCGATATATTTGCCCCATAGCCCAAACCAGATATGTCGCCGGACTACCGCCAAAGCATCGGAAAACGTTGGCTCTTTCTTGACATACCAGGCCGAGGTGCGCACCGGGAAAGGTTTCTCTTTTGTCAATTGATAAGCCAACAAGGTCACTAAAGAAAACAAACCCAAGATAATGGGGGTGGTACGAGCAATAGCCAGGTCAGACCATTGGCGTTGCGTTTCCAACCCCAAATGGGCACGGGCTTCCTCAAAGGTGACTTCCACATTCCAGCGAAGGATGAACCAGTGCAAGATTTGTAAGGGGTCAGCCGTCAGGTCGGTGCAAAGAAAGGCAGTGGCTTTGTATTTGCCAGCCGGGTCACGCACCAACACCCAGCGAATGGGCAGCGGGTCAAAGCCCGGTGTGTACCACAGAGCCTTGCCGGTGACATACTCGATGGTGTACTTGCGCCCACCGTACCAGTCAATTTCTGTCTGACACCAGGCAGTGTGGGGGTCGTCCAACTGAGCTTGCAGGGAGTTGAGCCGTTTGCCTTTTTTCGGTTTCGGGCCACGTTTCCCTTGTGGTTGCTCGCCAGGCCAATCGTACAAACCTACGTCCAGGCGCAACCGGGAAACCCACGTCACCGGCTGCCGCAACGCCCCGCAAGTCAAGCCCAACTTCACCGCCGTCAAACCGCCATCAGTCACCAACACCAACGCCCGACCCCGCAACCAACGACGTACCAGACAGACCATTTGCCCTATCCAGTCAATGCTTGTCTTGTGCCGCTTGCCATTTTCTTTGTTGGTCGCTTCACTGGGCGCATTGAGCGTCAGAAATGGCAACGCCCACGGCCGACTGCTCCACGGCACAGGCACAATCAGCATCATGCTCACCCAACGCAAGCCAAAGCTATGCACCAGATATTTCTTGCTGGAGCGTACTGCGTCTCGAAATACCCCTTTCTGTTTGATTTTCTCCCCTTTGCGCCGTTCCAGTGTTTCATCTACACCGACAACAATCGGCATATCGGCGGTGACAAACGCGGCCACCAATAACCCCAATAGGATTTTGCTGGTGGTTAAGCCGCACCACTTCGCCCGGTTCAGGACGCGATGGTAATTCTGGTATTGCCGGTCATCTTTCAATCCCATTACTGTCAAGGCGGCACTAACCGTCCGTTTGCCAGGAGCTAAAAGCGCTCCCATCAACAAGATTTGAGCATAGTCCCCAGCAATTCGAAATATGGCCTCAGTCAGGTTCAAGTTCAAGTTGGTCAAACATAAACTTGAGTACCGAACGCCAATCTGAGAATATCAAGTAGCGCAGCAACGCCTCCACATCATTAAAAAATGTGCGCTGTGTCCCCAAGGCCCGCCGTACTTGTTGGTAAATCAGGTCGGCAACCTGGGCAATAGTATGGAGGAGAAAAGCGAGCAAGTTCAGCGTCAGCAAGGTGGTCGAAAGATGTTCCTGACCATGACCAAAGTTGTGGTCAATATGGTAGCCATGATTCTTGAGGACATTGTTGTTTTCATTCTCGCTTTTCCAACGGGCACGCCCACAAGCCACAATCTCTGGTGTGTTCTCCTCCTCCAGCAGGAGAGAGGTTATCCACTCGTTACGATAGAGGATTTCCCCGGTAGCTTCATGGATGATTTGTAAATCGCACCAGTTGACCAACAAAGCATCATCGCCAGCACGTAAAGGGAGACCGTTAAGAAAGCGATAGGTCCAGATTTCACCATGCCGACCATTCCAGTGACGATGGGAGAAGGTCGGAAGGCGACCCAAGTTAGCAACGGCATCCACCACTGCATATAAGGCTGGATGGCTATCCCGATGACAAACAAAGATAAAATCACAGCCGCTGTCTAAGACATTTTCGCACATGGGTTGGCGACTGTAGAGGTCATCGCCCAGTAAAATGGCCCGGTGTTGACGTAAGAGTGGCTCTTCTTGCTGCACCCACCGCTTGGCTGCATTCATCTCGCAATCCTGCTTCTCCGTGCCATCTTGAGGGATGATGAATGCCGGTACATAGGGTAGCACCTGCGTCTGCCCGGGAGCCACAACCACTGGTGTAATCGCGCTATGCAAGTAGATGGCCCCTTGTTCATGCTCGTGTCTCTGGCACTGGGCACAGGAGATTTTCTGGGAGGAAAAGTAATAGACACCGTCCAGGCTAAACGCCAGTCGTCTGTCCAACACATACCATTGACTTAAATACCCACTGTCCGCCAACTGCGTCAATAAGAAGCGATACTCATCACTTAATTCATTTGGACTCACCGGGTCTAGCAGATTACGAATGTGGGTGTCCGTCGGGATTCGCTCCATCTTGAAGACGGTTTGAGCATTACTCTTGCCTTTGGTTTGTCGCAAATGGCGTTGTCCGGCCAGAAATGACCCACTCTGCATAAAAAAGATGGCAAAGGCTGCTTGGGCGGCATCATTGACTTCATATTGGACATTTTGACCAGTGCGTTTGTCTGTTAGCCGCTTGGATTTCAAGCGTTGAATAAAAGCATCCAGGGTTAGTTCTTGTCTCATATACCTAATATTAACTCGCTCATTCCATATTTCGAATTGCTGCATAGTCCCACACTCTCTCGCTGAACAACGCCACAAATGGTAATATCACGTTCATCATTTCTTGGGGCAAGGTAAGCATTTTCTGACTTCTCCTTCGATTGGTCTTGAATTTGAAGTCAGCTTACCTGCCTCACCCTTTTTTGCCCACCAAATGGATAAACTAAAGTCTAAACAGATACACTGATTCATGGTCGGATTTCTTGCCTGATGTGACCATCAGCGATGCTGCGCGGTCAGGTGCGAAATATTTCTTCACGATGGAACGCCAGATACTTGTTATTGTGTGAGGGTTTCTTTGCTAATCTTGCATTGTCAAGATTGAAAATCTTGCGTTCTGACTTCGACAAAGAAGGTGATATCAAGATCGTTCCGTCCGTGTCAAATGCTATGAAACCTGCATCGAAAAGAGCATCAAGGCTTGCAATCAGCGGCAGTCCATTGTCAGGATCAAGTCTCTCAGCATTACTTGAATATCGCCACGGTTTAATGTGCGACGCTCGAATAACATCGAGGGTTGTCGCGCCCGTAACAGCACATTTGTTTCCCCAACGTGCCAGAACATCATTTCGGAATCCCCCTTGACCATTCCGGGCGCTGATGAGCGCATCTTTTTCGGTAGAGGTAATCTTCGCACGCATAATGGTTTTCAAATCGTCCACAGGGCTGATCAAAACCCTGACATTGACTCTGTCTGCGACTTCAGCATAAAAACCATCCTGTTCTTGTTGAATCCTTCCAAACCGGAGTAACCAAGAATGATCAAAAGACTCGATCTGCCGAGGTCCTGATGTAGAAGGGTCAACAGCTTTGCATAGAACTCCAAACCCCGATGCTCCACTTTGAATTATTTCAATGTTTTTTTTACGCTCCGAGTATCCGGGTGAATGTCGCCTCGGTTGGTTTCTCAGCACCATAACACTTTCGCTATCATCGCTCTTGCGAAGTTCATCTTTCCACACTCGTAGGAAGACTCGCCCAGTGTTAGGGTCACAACTGCCCCACGACCAACGGGAGTTACGAAGTTTGCCCCCAGTGTTTGTGTGAAGAAGGTGCCGATGTTCATGTCATAGTTTCTCAATAACAATCGTCTAGGTAAAGATAGCAACGGGGACGGGGCGGGGTTCGGCGAAGGATTGCCGATGCAGTTTGATGCGTTCAATTTCGTGCAAGGTTTCTGCTGTCAGGTAACTCTCCCCACAATGGGGACAGCTTATCACCGGCACATTCTCAATCACCAGTAAATTTTCGCCTTTGCCATAGCTGCGAGATACATGACGGATTTTTGCGCCTTCCTTGCCACAAAGATCACAGATAAGTTGTGAATTCTGAATATTTTCCATAATCAAATTAAACCCCTAAATAGACGGTGATAATAACCAGTTTGCTGGTAACGCTCAACATGGCGACAACAGTAAGGATCTGCCCATTAACAGATTGTCCTACGATGAGGTACTTCCATTCGCCTGAATGATGGTCTTCTTGCCTTTCAACGATTGTACCAGTCAAGATAGCCCTTTCCACATCGAAGATGGTTAGGCCATCATCAGCCATTTCCTCTTCAGCGTGTAAGGTCATCACATACTGTCGTTTGCGGATTCCGTCACGCATTCTACGTAGGATACGTTCATACATGGTTTATTTTCGTGAATGTTCTCTATAACTGCAAGCTTCACCGTTGCTTGTGATATTGTGGCAAATCATGGCGTATCACCCAAACGGCCGTTATACACCAGCGCCCCACTTTCCCGGAACTGTTCAAAAACGGCTACGGCTGTGGCGGTCAATACGCCGTCAATCACTTCGATGCCCCGTGTTTCCAGTTCCGTTTGCCAGTGGGGGTGGATGGGGCCTTCGTCGAAGCCGGTGATGGTTTCCAGTTCCGGGCCGCTGCCGGCAATGGCTAACGAGCGCACCCCCGACCAGACGACCGCGCCGTAGCACATGGCGCATGGCCGCCAGTTGACCACCAACTGATAGGCGGGCATGCCCGGCCCACCCAGGTCAAATGTGCCCAACTTCTGCTGGGCCAGGGAAAGCGTCACCACTTCGGCGTGGGCGGAGGAGCAGTGCTGCGGCACCACGCGGTTGACGCCGATGACCACCAGTTTGCCGCTGTCCCGTTCAAACAAACCGGCGGCAAAGGGGCCACCCGTGTTGTGTTCAATGTTGAGGCGAGAGAAGTGGATCACGGCCGTCATCCGTTCCGCCAGTGTGGGTAAATGGGGTGGTAGTGCTGCCAGTTCCGCTTCGGCCCAATCGGGCAGGGAAATAGTGAATTGCATGAGGATTGTCCTCCTTGTGGATATGGTTACGGCCGTATTGTAACCCCCAAGGCGGCGCCAGGCACAGGGCAATATCACCTGGTCAGACCCACGCCTTAGGCCCTGTGCCCGGTGCTACGCCGGGACGCAATGCGCTCTACCAACCAGTCGGTGGCGCCGGGGAAGAGGCGGTTGCCATGGGCAAAGAGCCAGTCTGTCCAGGTGATGTAGACTTCGGTTTTGCCGGTGTGCATGGCTTTGAGAATGGCCTGGGCCACCCGGTCGGCGGAAACGCGGGCCAGGCGGCTGGGGTTGGCCCCTTTTTGGCCCAACAGGGCGTCGCCGAATTCGGTAACGGTACGACCAGGGTAAACGGTGGTGACGCAAATGTGATACGGCCGTAGCTCCATCCGCAGCGCCCGCCCAAGAAAGTTCACGGCCGTTTTGCTGGCGCAATAGAGGCCCATGTTCGGCAACGGCCGTTGGCTGACAATCGAAGAAATGTTGATGATGTGCCCGCTGCCCTGCTCTTTCATTTGCGGAATGGCGGCCTGGGTGAAATAGAGCAGCCCCATGACGTTGGTGTCCCACAGGCGGTGCATGTCGGCGGCGGGCATGTCCGCCAGGTGGCTGCGGTGGCCCAGCCCGGCATTGTTGATCAGCACATCCAGGCGGCCAAAAGTGGCAACGGTCTCGGCTACGGCCGTTTGCGCAAACGCTTCGTCCCCCACATCTCCGGCCATTGCCAGGCGCTGGCCGGGATAAGCTGCCAGTTCGGTCACCAGCGCCTCCAGCCGCTCTTGCCGCCGGGCGACGAGAACAACGTTTGCGCCAGATTGGGCCAGGGCTACGGCCGTGGCCCGCCCAATCCCGGCGGATGCACCGGTGAGGAGGATGGCTTTGTTGGTGAGGGAGGAGTTCATGCTGAAGTTGGAGACTAGTAGTTTGACAAACAAATTTTGCCGGATAAGTTAAAAAGTGGCATCCTTCCCACAAAAACAAAAAGAGGAAGCAATGCCAGCAAAAATATACAAAGTGACCTTAACAAAGGAAGAACGCGCAAACTTTACGGCCTTGGTCAGCAAAGGGCAAGCGAATGCACGACGTATAAAACGTGCCCAGATATTACTTTTGGCAGATGACAACCAGCCAGAGGGAAGTTGGAAGGATGCTGATATCGCCAAAGCATTAGGTGTCCATGGACGAACTGTTGAACGAACACGAGAAACCTGTGTTCTGGAAGGCGTTGAAGCAACACTCAACCATACCCGCCCCCAGAAAAGCAGAGCTAAGGTTATGGATGGGGCAGCGGAAGCACGGTTGGCGCAATTGGCTTGCACGGAAGCGCCCGATGGGCATGAACGCTGGAGCTTGCAGATGTTGGCTGACAAGCTGATTGAATTAGAAGTGGTGGAAACGGTCTCCCGAGAGACGGTGCGCACGACGTTAAAAAAAATGAACTCAAGCCTTGGCTGAAAGAACAGTGGTGTATTCCAGAGAAAGAAAGCGCTGAGTTCGTTTGCGCGATGGAAGATGTGCTGGAAGTTTATCATTTGCCTCATGATCCCAAACGTCCCCTGGTTTGTTTTGACGAGGGGAGCAAGCAGCAAATCAAAGAAACGCGCTTGCCCTTGCCATCCCAACCAGGTCATGTGGCCAAGTATGATTATGAGTATGAACGCAATGGCACCAGCAACTTGTTCATCTTTTTTGCGCCACTGGAAGCATGGCGACATGTCAAAGTCACCGACCAACGCACCATGATTGATTTTGCTCATTGCATGCGTGACTTGGTGGATATTCATTTTCCAGAAGCCGAAAAGATCATCTTGGTGATGGATAACTTGAATACCCATAAGTTCGCCTCTCTGTATGAGGCTTTCCTCCCACAAGAAGCGCGCCGCATCATGGAGAAGTTAGAAATCCACTATACACCCAAGCATGGGAGTTGGTTGAATATGGCGGAAATTGAGTTAAGCGTTCTTCATCGGCAATGTCTCAAAGCACGCATACCAGATCGGGCCACAATGATCGAGAAGGTAACGGCTTGGGAAAATCGCCGCAATGCTGCTGATGCCACGGTTCATTGGCGGTTCACTACCAAGGATGCTCGTATCAAGTTGCATCGTCTCTATCCGACAATAAATGTTTGCTAGACTAC